>DAOWEW010000105.1 GCA_030638305.1 Desulfobacteraceae bacterium | reverse complement strand
GTTTTTGCCTTTTTTCTCGCTGCTCTGGCTTCCACCGCAGCAGGCAATGCCACAATGAAAAATTACGGCATTGGATACGCTGCATGGGCAATTCTCTTCGGCTTAATCATAAGCAACACAGTGGGAACGCCCAAGTGGGTGATGCCTGCTGTTCAAACCGAATATTATATCAAAACAGGGCTTGTGTTGTTGGGCGCGGAAATACTGTTTGGGAAAATACTCTTAATCGGTGTCCCCGGAATTTTCGTGGCGTGGGTAGTCACCCCCACTGTACTTATCTGCACTTACATATTCGGACAAAAGGTCGTCAAGATGCCGTCTAAAACGCTCAATATGACCATTTCGGCAGACATGTCCGTGTGTGGCGTCTCGGCAGCTATAGCCACTGCTGCCGCCTGTCGAGCCAAGAAAGAGGAGCTGACCCTTGCCGTAGGATTTTCTCTGGTTTTTACCTCCATCATGATGATTGCTATGCCCGCTGTCATTAAACTGGTGGGGATGCCCTATATTCTGGGAGGAGCGTGGATGGGCGGAACCATTGATTCCACTGGCGCTGTGGCTGCTGCCGGAGCCTTTTTGAGCCAACGGGCACTTTATGTGGCTGCTACCATAAAAATGATCCAGAATGTCCTGATCGGAGTAATCGCCTTTGGCGTTGCCGTTTACTGGTGTGCGCGGGTTGAATGTGTTCCGGGTCAGAAAGTAAGTGCCATGGAAATCTGGCACCGCTTTCCCAAGTTTGTATTGGGATTTATCAGCGCGTCTATTATTTTCTCTGTAGTGTATGAGTATCTTGGCAGCGACGTATCCCATGCTTTAATAGACCATGGAGCAATCAGGGGAATGTCGAAAATTTTCAGGGGATGGTTCTTCTGTCTGGCTTTTGTCAGCATAGGATTAGCTACCAATTTCCGTGAACTGAAAAAATATTTCAAAGGAGGCAAACCTTTTATTCTCTATGTATGCGGCCAGTCATTTAATCTGATGCTTACACTTATAATGGCATACATAATGTTTTATCTGGTCTTTCCTGAGATCACAGCAAGGATTTAAAACCATGGAAACTGCAACAGATCAACAGGGATTTAAAACAGGCTCATGGTCAAAGCGTTTTTTGCATGTGGTCCGGCAATGGGCACGCCTGTTTCTATGCATATTCCTTATCTGGGCATTTATGTTCGTCGCAGCCCCCTGGGTTGAAAAAATGCCGGCGGTAGAGCCCATTATTTGTTTTATTGATGAGAATTACATTGATGCCAGTGCGTTGTATTATACCGAGATAGAGGAATTCTTCGAGGCGGAAATTCACATGGAAAACACGATGAATTTTGCGCCTCGCGGACATTCGGGCTCTTTGTGATGTTTTTTACCGCCTCTCTATGCCCCAAGCCGCTTATAACATGTTATGCAGCATTGAGGCATTTCTGACAGAATTTGCTCAGGGCTTCTCGTTATATCCGGATTGAAAAACTCTCTGAATTCGGAGTATTTCTTTTTGTTCCAGATATGAGTTAAGCTTTCGTTCCGGATGTTGCCAAAGGAGATTCCTCTTATCGGAAAAGATTGACCTTTGAAGATGTAACAGGGAGGATTACTGTCTCCTGGTTCGCGATTTTCACAGAAAACCGGATCAACAAGAACGCATGGGACGACTTCGCCTTCAACATTGATGACGCATGCATGAAGGATATTTTCGCGACAGCGCAAAGAAGCATCGTTAATGCCGGGACCGTGATAGTCAAAGATGATATTTTCACCGGCTGCTTTGTCTTTGATCTCCTTCAGTATACTGCTATAATAATCTATTTCTTCTGTATCGTTGAAAATCGCTTCTGCGGAAAGTTTTGGCTCAATGATCAAAGTCAAGTTACTAACTACTATCTGTTTTGCTCCTACTTTTTTTGCAAGAGGAAGAATCTCTTTAAGTTCATGAAAATTGGATCTAAGCATGAGATAGGCGAGATGCACCGCCGGAACATTAGTTTTCCTTTCAGCTTTTATCTTGCTTAGCAGTTCAAGGTTGGAAACGAGTTTATTAAAGTCGGTACCTTTGCGGATCCGGTTGTGGGTTGTTGCGGTAGTACCGGCGAGACTGATACCGATGATATCCAACTCCAGATCAACCAGCTTGCGGATGGTCTCTTCGGTAAGAAGCATACCGTTTGTAGTAAACCCTGCGCATTTCCCTTTCTCCTTGCAAATGCGGATCATTTCAAAGATATCGTTATTAAGAAGAGGTTCTCCCCACCCCTGCAGGTAAACCATATCCGTATATTTGAGAAAAGGAATCAATTGATGAAAGAGCTCTATCGGCATATGTTTGCTTGTCCAGCGGTTTCTCATCAGGGTATGTGGACAATAGATGCAGACTCCATTGCAGTGGGTCGTTATTTCAACCTGAACCCAGTCCAGAGTTGGGCTCCCAATTTTGTCCAAATGCTTTTTAAACCATTTAAACATAGTAACTACTCAGGTTATTTCGTCCACGTTTACATCCAGTTTATCGTAAATTTCCATATGGATAGCTTCGGAAATACCGGGCTTTCTGCAGTAATTTCCGCTCATAATGCGAAGGTATAGAAAAAGGACATCTTGATATTTATGTTTCATAAACTTTTACCACAAAAATGGAAAAAAATCTTCTTATTTGATCGGGCATTGCCCAGGCTTTTATTTCTCCTTTCTATTATTATCCTGTTTTTTTCCTCTTTGGCTGTTAGTGCCGGGGAGGATTACAGCTTTGATATTGAGGAGTTTGAACCCAAAAATTTTGAATGGGGCGGATATGCAGAGGGCAGATGGGAGCATATTGATCTTAATACTGATGGAGCATTCTATAAACTGAATCAATACAAAGACCGCCATAGCACTCTTGACCGTTTAACCGGTACTATACAGTTGGAAACCCTCTACAAAAAGGATATCTGGGCATTCAACTCTGTGTTGTATGCCAAAGCCAGTCAGGACGATATGGGCTGGGCAGATACTGCGGATGTTTTTGAGGCCAACCTGAGTCTCAAACCAGCTCCGTTTGTCACAGTTGATCTGGGCAAAAAAGTTTTTAAGTGGGGCACGGGATATGCCTGGAATCCGGCAGGGTTTATTAATCGGCCCAAAGATCTCAACAACCCTGAAGAGGCTTTGGAAGGATATATCGGTGCCGGCCTTGATCTGATAAAAAGTTTTGGAGGAGCATTGCAGACAGTTGCTCTGACCACTGTGGTCCTGCCGGTATGGCAAGATATTAATGAAGATTTTGGAAAAGCGAAGAATGTAAACCTTGCTGCCAAACTTTATATGCTCTACCGGGATACAGATATTGATTTTTTGATATTCAACGGAAACAGCCGCTCGACCCGATATGGCATTGATTTTTCAAAAAACCTGGCCACAAATTTTGAGGTTCACGGAGAATTCGCCTATCTTACTAAAATCAAGCAGACTTATCTTACTAAAACCGGTCTTTCTAAAACAGGCACAATAATTGGGCGCAAACGTTCCATTAAAAAATACCTGCTGGGACTGCGTTATCTGAGTGAAAGCGATATCACCACCATTATTGAATTTTATCACAACGGCAACGGTTTCTCGGAAACAGAACTGAACAGTTTTTATCAACTCGTTGACAATGCTAAGAACCAGTTTCTCAGCAGTGGAAACAATACCCTGTTTCAAATTGCTGAAAATATTTCTCAAAAGGGCTATGGAAGCCCTCAGGCAGGTCGCAATTATTTGTACCTCAAAATCAATCAGAAAGATCCTTTTGATATCCTCTACTTCACACCGGGACTGATCGCTATCCTTAATCTTGACGACCACAGCTATTCCGTCACCCCTGAAATGCTATATACGGGTTTTACCAACTGGGAACTTCGAATGCGTTTCACTTTT
>DAOWEW010000113.1 GCA_030638305.1 Desulfobacteraceae bacterium | reverse complement strand
TCCCCTATTTTAACAATAGAGGCTATCTTTTCACCGTCGGGACTGATATAAGGCTCCAAGACATCTTCAAACTTGTTTTTCCATTTCGCTGTATCGGCAAGCATTTTTTCTTTGCTTTCCCAGTCCCAGCTTTCAATATTAAACATGTAAAAACCTCCTAAATCTTTAATCTGTTAATAAAAATATCTTTATATTTTTTGACAGGGTATAACAAAATATAAGAAAAGTAAAGGAATCATATTAATCCTGTCAGTCCATCATAAAGGGCTATGTCAAAAATTACCAACTTATTTTTTCCCGAACCCTAAAGTCTGGCCCACTCATTATGAAAATTCTGCAATATCTATAAAAGCAATTTTTCTTTTTACTTTTAAATAGAATCAACAATATCTTGCAGCACTTTTATGTTAAAAGGCGTTATCATGTAGTAAAGTACGCCCTGCTTTCTGATTTTTAATTCCAGTTCTCTAGAATTTAAATCTGTCATAGTAACAATCTTAATATCCGGACATATACTTTTAACCTGCTGAATTAATTCGCAGCCATCAAATGCTTTTGAAGAAATATTGAGCAGCAACAGGTCAAATGTATTACGTTCGACCTTTATTAAAGCATCTTCAACTGAATCAGCAATTTCTATACTGCGCACAAATTTCTCAATGCTCTTTTTGACGGCCCCTGCAGTAAAAAAATCATCAATAAGTAGAATATCCATAAAAATTACTCTAAGGAACGTGGACGTTCCTAATTACTCTTGAGAAATTTGAAAACCGGGAAAATCCAATATAAGCGCTAAATTTAAACAACCTGATATGGTTCAATATTCAGTATAAACCATATAATCAAAGCAACAAATATGCCAAAAAATAAAACAATATATATCTATTGGTATTTATAGAAGATATTTATATCTATTGGGTATGAATTGTTCTAAGAAGAAAAAAATAGACTGACATTAATGGCATGAAAAGAATAACAAGTAGAGGATTACTTATTGATATAATATAGCCTTTTATACATGCGCCACATATGGCATATATTGTGACACGGTTAGCTTAAACCCGATACCCGTGAATGAATTTTATTATAGTGGACCCCAAAAATAAGACAGGTTATCTGGGATGAGCGTAGGTGAAAAGATAAAATGTATCAACAATGTTGACTCTTTTGTTTGAAGGTGCTATTTTTAAAACATATACAATGTTTAACGCTTTATCAAGGAACATGCACATAACAATTAAAAATGGGGTAACAGTCTTGCAACGAGGATCCCAAAAGCCGTAGTAGAATCCATTAACCAAGATGTTGATATTAAGGAAGTTTGGTAATGGTGGTAAAAAAAATATATTCCAATTAATATCCAATGTTTTCATTCTCATCGTCCCAATCTTCCTTTTCATCAGCCATGGCTTTATATATATTTTCCCAGGAAAGTTTACTGTCTTCTTTTTTTCTAAGAAGCAGTCCTCTGTCTGTTTCCTTAATATCTCTTGTACGTATTTGCTTTTCCATGGGTATTGCTCCTCCTTAAGGAACGAGGTCTAAATAACTTTCCCATTTATGCATCTCATCTTCAGGCCGCCTTTGCCCGATCTAAAATCACAAAAATCTTGAAATAGCTCGCTATTCCTTCAACTTTTGTGCCTATTTCAAATCGGGTAGATCGAACAAATCCGACCTAAATCTGAGCGCCTAAATGAGAAAGTTATTTAGACCTCGTTCCTAAATTCTAGGAAAATTATTTTGTAATTACATTTATTTATAAAGTCAAGTTTTGGGTGAGGTCAGGCTGTTAGAAGGAAAAATTAGAATTGTTGCCTTGTCTTCTGTTTTGTTTACAACAAGCGGTTATCATGATATAAATAAAAATTTAAGGAAAAATGAAAAAATGAATAGCGAACGTGAAAAGATCAATTTTGATGTACTTTTTGTTGGAGGCGGTCCTGCAAACCTTGCAGGCGCAATAAGGTTGATGCAGATTGCAAAAGAAAAAGATATAACTTTTGAGGTAGCTCTCATTGAAAAAGGATCGGATATAGGCTCACATGCCTTGAGCGGAGCTGTCTTAAATCCGGTTGCATTAAAAGAGCTGGTGTCTGATTTTCTGAAAAGAGGCTGTCCAATTGAAAAAACTGTAAGGGATGACGGATTTTACTTTCTGACAAAGAATAAACATTATCATCTACCGTTTATCCCAAAATATATGCACAATAAAAATTTCTTTATTATCAGTTTGTCTAAATTTACAAAGTGGCTTGCCGGAATAGCCGAAGAACTTGGGGTAAATATATTCCCGGGTTTTGCAGGGAAAGAGATTCTTTATGCCCTGGATCAAAAGACAATAACCGGTGTCCGAACAGGCGATAAAGGACTTGGAAAGGACGGCACCAAAAAAAGTAATTTTGAACAAGGAATAGATTTATTGGCTAAGGTTACTGTTTTCGGAGAAGGTTCAAAGGGAAGCCTTGTCAGAGACATTGCAGAAAAGCTTGATATATTTTCCGGAAAAATGCCGCAGGTTTTTGAAACCGGAATTAAAGAAGTTATTCAGCTTCCTGAAAAAAATTATTTTACAACCGGCAAATACAACGATATTCACACTTGCGGCTATCCACTCGGCCTTAATACTCCAGGAGGCGGATTTATATATGAAATGAAAAACAACAAGGTTTCTACAGGTTTTCTTACAGGACTATCCTACAGAAACGCAATGCTTGATCCTTACGAGGAATTTATAAAATTCAAGCAGCATCCTTTTGTAGCCAATATTATCAAGAACGGTAAAGTAATAGAACAAGGTGCAAGAACTGTTCCCACAGGAGGATATTTTACAATGCCGATGCTGTCTGTCGATGGTGGAGTATTTGTCGGAAGCTGCGCTTCCATACACAATACACCGGGCCTTAAAGGAATTCATGTATCAATGAAATCCGGCATGCTTGCAGCAGAAGCAATCATAAAAGCTATTGAAAAAAACAGCTTTACTCAAAAAACTCTCAGTCATTATCATGAATTATTTGAAAAAAGCCGGGCAAAGGAAGAAATTTTTGAAGGAAGAAATTTTTCACAGGGTCTTGCAAAAAAAGGTTTGCTTAAATTTGTACTTCTTGGAGCTCAACATATTACAAAAGGACGGGGTATATATGATAACTTGCCTATCGAAGAAGATTGCAAAACATTAGAGATTGCAAAGGATAGTGCGCATGCCGAAAAAAATTTGGACAAAAAAGTTTTTGATGGTGTTTTGTACGTAGATAAACTTACAGGTGTTTATCTTTCAAAAACTATGCACAGGGAGGATCAGCCATGCCACATTATCGTTCATGACAAGAATTTATGCGTTAATCAATGCTACACGAATTATCAATGCCCCTGTACAAGATTCTGCCCTGGCAATGTTTACGAAATTGAAATAAACGAAAAAACTTCTCAAAGACGACTTAATATTAATCCAGCCAACTGCCTTCACTGCAAAACTTGCGAGATTAAGGATCCGTTCAGAAATATAACCTGGACATGCCCTGAAGGTGGCGATGGCCCAGGTTATACAGTGCTTTAGGATTCGCTCAAAAATACAGTTATCTAAAACACTTGACTGTTTTGTTAACCTGGCATAATTATTTAAAAAATTATTACTATTATCGTAAACGTTTACGGTTTACAGTTATCGGTTGAAAAAACAGAAGGTAGAGGAGAATTATGGGGTCCTCGAAAAAACTGTGAACTGTGAACCGACAACCGTGAACGGTTGGTTACCTATTATCTTTGGAGAGATAACTATTATATGTCTTTTTTAATTGCTCTGGCCGGAAAAGGAGGCACCGGCAAAACTACAATAGCCGGCATGCTGATAAAATATTTAGTACTTAAGGGGAAAATCCCTGTACTTGCAGTAGATGCTGATTCTAATGCCAATCTGAATGAGGTGCTTGGCCTTGAAGTTGCAAATACACTTGGAACTGCCCGTGAAGAAATGAAAAAAGGGAACGTGCCCAACGGTATGACCAAGGACGTATTCATATCAATGAAACTGGAACAGGCTATTGTTGAAACCGAAGGATATGATCTCATAGTTATGGGGCAGCCTGAAGGGTCAGGTTGTTACTGTGCTGCAAATAATCTTCTAACAGGATTTCTTGAACGGCTTACAGATAACTATCCTTATATAGTAATAGATAATGAAGCCGGCATGGAACATATAAGTCGGCTAACAACAAAGAATGTTGATATTTTACTTATTGTTTCCGATACATCAAGACGCGGACTTCAAACAGCTATAAGAATTAATAAACTTGCAAATGACCTGAATATAGGAGTTTCAAAAAGCTATCTGATTATTAACAAGACAAAGGAAGAACTATCTGATGTTGTAGTTAATATGATTAAAGACAGTGGCCTTGAAATTGCGGGAACAATTCCTGATGACAGGACAGTTTACGAATATGACTTAACCGGAATTCCTACTATTAAAATGCCTGACGACAATAAGGCAGTTAATACGGCATTTGCAATATTTAATAACATTATTAATTAAGGAACGTGGACGAATTAACTTCCGCAAGTAGGCGCACAGATTTGGGTCGAATTTGCCCCAATCTCAAATATAGGCTCAGATCACAAAAGTTGAAGGAATAGCGAGCTATTTCAATATTTTTGGGATTTGAAACTGGATTTGAGATTTGGCAAAGGCGGCCTGAAGCTGTGATGCATAGTTGGGGAAGTTAATTCGTCCACGTTCCTAAGGAATAATTATGAATAAAACCGGCTTCTTATATGATGAAAAATATTTACTTCATGATACAGGTCCATACCATCCTGAAGTTCCTGCAAGACTGAAAGCTATTTATAGCGGAATAAAAGATGCAAATCTTCTTTCCATGCTAACCTTGATCAGCGCAAGCAGTGCGGATCTTAAATGGATAGAAACTGTGCATGAGAGAGATTATATTAATCGGTTTAAAAGGGCTTGTCTGGAAGGAAAACAAATATTCGACAGTCAGGATAATCAGATATGCCCGGAAACTTATAATACAGCTCTGCTTGCAGTGGGAGGCATTCTTGATACAATAGATCTGATCATGAAAAACAAGATTGATAATGCCTTCTGTGCTGTAAGGCCCCCGGGACATCATGCTGAAATTAACAAAGCAATGGGTTTCTGCTATTTCAACAATGTTGCAATTGCTGCAAGGTATTTTCAAAAAAAATGGGATATAAAAAAGGTCGGGATCGTAGATTTTGATGTCCATCATGGAAATGGGACACAACATATTTTTGAACAGGATCCATCTGTATTTTATTATTCAATTCATCAGCACCCCTCATTTGGATACCCGGGTACCGGACGGGAATTTGAAAAGGGATCAGGGCCTGGCTATGAATTTACATTGAACTCTCCTGTCTTGCCTGAGCAGGGAGACAGCGAATACAAGAAATTTTTTGAGAATAATCTCTTCGTTGCTTTCGAAACATTCAAGCCTGAAGTTATTATTACATCTACGGGTTTTGATGCTCATATTGATGATGATATGTCAAATATCAAGTTGTCAACAGAAGGTTTTTCCTGGATAATGGAAAAAACAGTCGAAATGGCAAGCATTTATTCTAACGGTAGATTAATCTCTGTGCTGGAGGGAGGATATTCTCTTAATCGCCTTCCTGAGCTGGCAAAAAATCATGTTGAAATTCTATTAGGAACGGGGAAGAAATAGGAGGATAAAATGTTTGTCAGCCAAGCAATGACCAGAGATGTCATCACAATTAACAAAGATGCCAATATTTTTGAAGCAAAAGATAAAATGGCCAAACACCGTATACGCCATCTTCCGATAGTAGCTAAGGATAATCGTATTATAGGAATTGTTTCGGATCGTGATATAAGAAGCGCTCTGCCTTGCAGTCTGTTAAAAGATTATGATACAGGAAAAGCAAGGGAAAAACTTCTCGACTTTAAGATTAAAGATATCATGATAATTGATCCCTTTACTATTTCTTTGTCATATACCATTCAAGATGCCCTTATGCTTATGCAGAAAACACGCGTTGGAGCATTCCCTGTTGTAGATGAACAGGGCAGAATTAAAGGCATCATCTCTACTCGTGATCTTTTACGCTCATTTATCAATGTTCTCGGTATAGAAGAACCCGGAACTCTATTATGTATTATTGTAGAAGAAAAAATAGGCCAGTTGAAAAACATTATTGACGCCATAACCGAGGAAAATATTTCTTTTGGCAGTGTTCTTGTAGCAAGATGCTGGGATGAAGGAAAGAGAGCGGTCTTTCCATACCTTTTAACAAAAAATGTGAGTCGCGTAAAAAGCAAACTTAAGAAAATGGGCTACACTCTCCTTGACCCAACTGAATGGTATATAGATGACGTATCTTAAATTAGCGCACCTTCGGTGCGAACATAAGAGCCTGAAGTTTAAGGGATGCTGATAAAAACCGTTTCATTAACACCACCCTCTTTACAAGATAATACAGCAGATGCTGAACGGCTGATAAAGGCTGTAAAATCTCATCTCAGAACAAATGCCGTTGATATTGATCTTTATTTATTAAGGAAGCTTCCTGTTCTTCTCAGAAAATGGAAGTACAATGTCCGCTGTATTGTTTTAAAAGACCGCTCAAGATGGATTCTTGCAGGTATCACAAACGCAACAGATACAATTCCCATTGCGGGTTTGGCTGTTGACCTCGGTACCACAACAGTTGTTCTACGCATTATAGACCTTTCAACAAATCAAACTCTTGCTGAACATACCTTTGACAACCCCCAGATGGCCGTTGGACCTGATATATTAACCAGAATACATTATTCCAGCCAGGATGAAGGGCTGAAAAAGATAAACAGACTGATTATAAACGGTCTCAATCAAATGATTGAGACATTGTGCAGCTCATGCAATATCAAACCGGATAATATATACGCTGTTTCTGTAGCAGGTAATACTGCTATGACTCATTTCTTCATGGGGCTTAACCCATATTGGATAATACGGGAACCTTATATTCCTGTCGTAAACAAGCCCGGCCTTATTAAAGCGCAAGAATTGGATATTAATGTTAACCCTCTTGCGAGAGTTATTATATTTCCAAATGTCGGCAGCTACTTTGGAGGCGACCTGATAGCAGGTATTCTTTTTTCAGGTATTGATAAAAAAGAAGATGTATCTATTCTAATTGACGTTGGGACAAATGCTGAAGTCTTGCTCGGTAATAAACATTGGCTTGCAGCATGCGCCGGTGCAGCAGGTCCTGCCCTTGAAGGAGGTGCAACCAGAATGGGAATGCTGGCTGGTCCCGGAGTTATTGACCGGATTAAATTTGACCCCGTTACTTTTAACATTAAAGCTCATACAATAGGGGATAAGCCTCCGAGAGGAATATGCGGGTCAGGACTTATTGATCTTGCTGCCTGTTTTTTTCTTTATGGTATTATTGATATTCGCGGCAAGTTTGTGTCATCAAAGTGCAGCGGTAACAGGTTGAAAGATAAGGATGGCATGAAACATTATATCGTAGTGCCTGCAAACGAATCAGAGACAGGGTCTGACCTTATAATCAGTCAGGCAGATATTGACAGCCTGATAAGATCTAAGGCAGCAATGTATACAATACTTGAAACTATTACTTCTTCGGTAGGAATGTCACTTAAAGATCTTTCTACATTTTATGTGGCAGGCACCTTTGGTTCTTATATCAATCCCAACTCGGCCATTTCCATCGGAATGCTTCCCGACCTGCCGATTGATAAATACAAATCTCTGGGCAACAGTTCATTGGGCGGAGCAACAATGGCAATTACATCAAATAATTGCCTGAATGAAATTGATGCTATCAGAGACAAAATAACCTATCTTGAGTTAAACGTAAATCAGGAATTTATGAACAGATTCAGCGCCGCCAAGTTTCTACCCCATACGGACAACTCTCTTTTTCCTTCAGTTAAACCCGGAATAAGTGCCTAAAGCCCGCCCTTGTGCTATCCTTGGCGAGTTTACTCTATTTTCGAGGTACCCGGGGTTGAGCAAAACATAGGTTTCATATGGGCTTAAGTTGACAATTTATTATTTAAGATATATGTTCATGTGCATATAGTGATAGACACGTACATATAAATTAAAATAAGGAATTAAAGATGGTTTTGGTCTCCGCAACAAAATTAAGGAATAATTTATTTGAATATTTAGATAAAACATCAAAGGGTGAAATCATAATAATCCAGAGAAAC
>DAOWEW010000210.1 GCA_030638305.1 Desulfobacteraceae bacterium | reverse complement strand
GGTGTGTTAAAAAGCTTTTTTCTTTTGTTTGTTACACTGGTAACTGTTTCTACACGTTC
The DNA here is from genome assembly GCA_030638305.1 of Desulfobacteraceae bacterium. The sequence continues at coordinate 13,869 of DAOWEW010000210.1, read as the reverse complement.
AGGAATCAGACCGTAAAAAGAAAGGGCATATTCAAGAGAGATATAAGAAGGGCCATAAATCAGATTTGCCAGAGTCTCTTTTGAGAAAGGTTCCCGTGCCAATTGGGGGCCAAACACGTAAAGCCCCTTTTTTACCCGGATTATTTCACCCTTTTTCAGAAGATTATTTATCTTTACACGTGGGTTTTTGTACCTGTTCAGTGCATGTTTAACAAAATTATAATCAAACTCTTCAATTAAAGCCGTATTTCGCAGGGTCAACAACACCTTATTTACCTCCAGTATGTTAGCATAATACTAACATACTGGTTATCTGTCAAGGAATAATTCTTACACCGCTTATTTTTTCACCCACTTCCCTAAATACCTGACAGTGTGAGATCTGTGCGTATCGTATCAACATCCGAAGCATGGTTGATCTTAACTTCAACCATAAACACTCGTTTGTTCGGGATTTTTCCTTTCCGGATCAAGTGATCCTTGATCTGTTTTGCCCGCTCTTGGGCGAGACGCCGCAGTCCGGTTTCATCGACCGCCATCTTTTCGATTAAGCGTTGCCTTGCTGCGGCAATGAGAACCTCGGGTTTGATCTGTGGTGGTTCGGACGTCTCCGGCTTGAGTTCAAATAAAGTCATGGGGTGTTCTCCGAATTTGTCCGTATAGACCTGAGTTATGAGACGTGCGTAGTCATCATCAGATAGCGAAATATCTTCAGCGCGAGCAGGCAGTGATAATTCAAGGGCTGTTAGCTCTTTAAGTTTTGCACGTTTCAGTTGGCCTGTCAGTTTTGTTTCAGCCAGTGCTGCCCGGTCGTGTTTTGTATCCGCAACTCCTTTGATTTCAAGTCTGAGCGCCGGTCGCTCGTGGAGCCCTTTACTTAGTTGCTCAAGCTTTCTGATCTGCTCAGTTCCAAGCGCCGTACTACCGAATTCAAACTCCACAAAACTCAGCCCTTCTCCATCTCCACCGACAAGACCAGCCAGCATGTCAAACGGGGAGCTGACGATTTTGGTGATCAGATTGACCAGGGCGTTTATCACAATACGGCTATAACTGAACTCAGGGTCATTCAGATCGCCCCGCACTGGCAGATTAATGTCAATTTTTCCCTCACGATCCCTTAGCAGAGCTACAGCGAGACGGACCGGTAATGTTGTGGCATCGGGGCTATCTATGCGCTCACCAAATGTAAATTGATCCATAAAGATTTCATTCTCACCAACAAGGATGTTTTCTGAAAGCTTGTATTTGAGATCCAGTGACAGCTTTCCTTTATTGATGGCATAACCGGCAAACTTGCCGGAATATGGCGTGAAAGTGCTAAGTTCGATGTTTGTAAAAGATACTGCCAAATCCGTGTAAACATCTTCGCTCAAAGGATTAATCTGACCGGCAACCTTTACCGGTGCGTATTTATCCACTTTGCCTTTGAGCAGGACATCAGCCCGTGCCAAAGACCTGGAAGACAGACCCCTTACAGTCCCGTTCAGACCCTGGATACCTATTGCAAAATCCGGTTTAAGGGAGAGGTCGGAAAAATTCACCGAAGCATTTTCAATGCAAACCGTATCAATGGTGACCGGGATTGGAGCCTGTGCCTTTGAATCGACATCATTGGTGGTCTCACCATCCTGAGTAGAAAAGATTCCGGTCAGATTAACAGTTGAGTCTGGCCGGATGATAACCCTGGTATAGGGTTGATTGGCAACAATCTCAGCAATACTCAATTTGCCAGGCTGAACGTCAAGCATCAGACCGTTAAACAAAAGCGACTCCCACTTCAGGAAATCCTCGGAATGTAATCTATCAACGGCCTCAAAACCATCAATGCTTACACTGCCTTTGTAGCGCATTTCAGGTCCATCACTATCCAAAGTCCGATAGTGAAATTTACCATCAAGACCTGCTGTGCCTGTCACAAGTTTAAGCTGTGCAACGGAATCCACATACGACTGGAATGGTTTCAACTCAATCTGTGCAACCTGCAAGGCGAGTTCCGTGGATACCGGGTTAATGCTGACCAGCCCCTTGACTCCGACGGTTCCTGTCCGGTTGACTTTAAGGGTAAAGTCAAGTTCAGCTTGCGAATCTTTCTGATTACTCAGGTTTTTCAGATTCAGGTTGATCGGTTCCAGATTGACATGCACCGGTTTAGGCAGTGTACGGTCTTCCAGTGCCACACCATAGTTTGCAAGCGTCAATTCCTTAACGCTGATGCACCAGGGTTGGCTGTCTGTTTTTGGTTGATCAGGGGTCTTAGATGATGTCTTACTTTCATCTTCAGAGCAATCTATTGCAAAAAGCGCCTGGTAATTCAAGGTGCCATCGGAAGTAAGCCAGCTCTTAAAGAGAGCATTGCCGGAGTTAATAGAAGCACATATAGCCTTTTTATTGCTGAGGTCTATGTGAATCCCCTTGACGGAAAAGCGAGGCACTGAAATAAGCGTGTCATCAATGCCTTTTTCAGCCAGCCTGAACTCATTGAGTTGGAACTTGCCATCAATCACTTCAAAATGTAAAGTCTTTTTGCCGGCATCCATATCATACCGGGCAGCTATGTCGATCAATCCACCGGTTACTTCGAAACGAACCTGATCCTGAACGTATTTCCATAGAGTACGTGTCTTGATGCCGGTTAGTACAAACTGCCCTTGTGATCGAAGCGGATTGATTGAGAAGTTGCCTTCACAGCTCACGACCTCGCCTTTTTCTGTGGTTGCAGTGAATACATACGGACTCTTGCTGTCCTTACGGGTACTGAAGTCATTCAACGTAATCTCTATCGGGAAAAAGTCTGTCTCAAACGGAGTGGATCGTGCAAGATCGGTAAATGCGAGACGTCCCTGTTCGATCTGTAGCCTGAAGATTAGAATAGGCGGCAACTCGTTACTTTCATCCGGCCGGGGCTCCACCGGGTCTGATGAGGCAAGAAGATCTGAAAAGTTCAGGCTGCCGTCAGGTAAAATCTTCACCCGTCCTTCGGGTACAATCAGACGAATCTCGTCAAAGGTGTATGCCCGCCGGAAAATTGATGAAAGCTGGAAATTGACATACAGTTCTTCAAAACCAGCGAATCGCTCGCCATCAGGCTCACTCATTTCAAAGCCCCTCACCGTTACCGAAAGCACAAAAGGGTTCACCTTGATTTCATCCACTGTAGCGTTTCGGCCAAGGTGCCCGGCTATGCCTGATATCAGGTTTGACTTGAAAATATACGGCGCAATCAGGAAGCCAAAGACTGCATATAGCGCAATCAAAATAGCAATGATAATTGCACCATTTTTCGTGCGCGACATTAAGCACCCCCTTTTCTATAGACTTTCAGATAATTATCTGAAAATCTATTTTAAAAATTGACAACGAGCGTGACAGATAGAATAGTATCGGTTTCTTTCAGTGTTGAAGGAACAGGTTGATTGTCGTACTTGACTACGTAGCTCGTCTTTAGCGATAAATAGTCGTTCAATGCGGATATCAGCGCTGTTTCCGAATTCACATTATAATTATTTCTATCGTCGAAATCGTGCAGGTATTCCACGAACTGGGAAAATTTGTTTTTATCCGTGAACGCGTATTCATACTTGGCAAAAGCACGGCCTCCGAGGTATTCTTTGTCCGTGTCATCAATGTATTCTTCATTGACGTAGTTGAGGCTGACTTCGGCTAAAAGAAAATGCTTGGGTCCGACAAGAAACTTATACCCTGCACCGGGACCCACGTAGTACCGCGAGTCAATACCTGCGAATTTGTCTTTCGACCACCCTGCATTGACAAAGGAATACAAATGCTTTGTAAACAGATAGTCCAGGCGGAGATCACTGAAGTAACTCTCCGCATTCTTTTCACCGTCATTTTGCCCATACAAAGCCCCGAGTTTCCATGCTGCCTGCAATTCCTCGCTGAATCTATACTTTAAAAGGTTATTCGCTGACAGGCTTGTAACGTCGGTGTTGCCTCCCGTATCGACGAAAGAAAGTTCCGCCTGGTCACTCCATTTTTTTTCTTGCGCACAAACTCCTGTAACCATGGCAAAAAAAACAAACAATACGGTAAAAAAATTCATTGGTTTCATCAATTTTTTCCTTTTTCATCTTTCACAGGTTTTCGATAACATTCCGTAATTTTTTCAAAACCTCCTCGGCAATTTTTCTCAACTTCTCACTCTTGATTATCCTGAGAGCAGAAACCGAATTGACGGCCGAAACATCGGTATTCGCAGCGAATTGCTGAAGGACAGTGCCGCTGTTTTTTTATCCTCCAAGTGCTTCTTTAATTGTTGAAATCAAATCCTTATCTTCCCAGGGTTTGAATATCATTTTATCAATACCGGACGCCCTCGCAGCAGATACACGAGGATCGTATTCAGCCAGCCCGGTTATAGCAATAATCCTGGTTTTGTTATAGCGATCATTCTTGCGTACATATCGGATGAATTCAACACCGTCCATGTGCGGCATCATAATGTCTGTAATTATCAGATCAGGCATAAAGCTACCTAATTTGGCTGTGGCGTCAATTCCATCTTCAGCCCACATTAACTTTGCTTGCGGCATCTTTCTTTTGAGAAGCCGTATGATAGAATGGCGCATCTTTTCGTCATCTTCAACAAGGATTATTTTTGTAATCTCCGTGGTTGTTACAGCGTCCTTAATTTTTGGCTGCCATTTGCTAACCATCTTCAGAACGTCTTCACGCTTGAAGGGCTTGGCTAAGTAGTCATCCATGCCTGCCTCAAGATACTTCTCCCGATCTCCCTCCATTGCATTGGCAGTAAGGGCAACAATCGGAATATGAGTTGTGTGTTTTTCCCATTCCCTTATCTCTTTCGTGGCTTCGACCCCGCCCATCACAGGCATCTGGATATCCATAAACACCAGGTCAAAGCCTCCTTTTTTAATGGCCTCTACGGCTTTTTTTCCATTTTCAGCCAACGTTGCCCTGTATCCCTGCTTTTGCAAAAGCTTGAGCACCAGCATCTGGTTGACCTTATTGTCTTCTGCGAGCAGGATATTTACTTTTTGCCTGGCCTCCCTGATTGTATACTGGGTTATGAGGGGCTCGGTTTTCTTATCAGGCTCTGCTTCCTGCATTTCATCAGGCTTTATTGATTTTTTTTTAAGTGTCTCTCTGATGGCGGCAAGCAGGCTGGATTGCTTTACCGGCTTGGTCAGATATGCCGAAACTCCCAGTTCCTTGAACCTGGCTGCATCTCCTTTCTGTCCCACGGAGGTAAGTATGATAACTGCAGTATCTTTGAGCCATCCCCCGGACTTTATTTTCTCCATTACGGTAAACCCGTCGATGCCCGGCATCTGTACATCAAGCAGTACCAGTTCATAAGGCTCTTTCATGCCTTCGCTTAAGGCCATCGCATCAAGCGCTGCATAGCCACTGAACACAAAATCGGCAGGAAAACACCAGTTCTTAAACAATTTTGTGAGGTAGCTGATATTTGTCTTGTTGTCATCCACCACCAGGGTCTTTCGGCCTTCAAGGTCAGGAACTTCATCAAAAGATCTATAGGCTTTCTCCTTTTCCGCTTGAAGACCAAGTTCAATTATAAAGTGAAAGACCGCACCCGGACCGCCTTTGGATTGATGACTGATAACTGATGATTGATTATTTCCTGGGCTTTCGATCCATATTCGTCCTCCCATCAGTTCCACAATCTGTTCAGCAATGGTTGTGCCAAGACCCGTGCCACCGTATTTTCTGGTAGTCGAACCGTCGACCTGGGTAAAACTTTTAAATATCGCCTCCTGCCTGTCTTTCGGAATCCCGATGCCGGTGTCTGATACTGCAAAGTGGAGCACGGCAGAATCTTTTTTTTGCTTTTTTATTTCTACACTGACAACGATCTCTCCTTCTTCCGTAAATTTGATGGAATTGCCCACCAGGTTAATCAGGATCTGCCTCAAACGCCCCGGATCCCCGATAACCGCATCCGGCACATCAGGGATTATATATGCTATCAGCTCCAGGCTTTTTTCTTCGGCTCGCAACGCCAGTGTGTCAACTGCATCCTCCACCATGGGCCGCAGGCTGAAATCAATTTCTTCGAGCTCCATCTGACCGGCCGCCATTTTGGAAAAATCAAGAATTTCATTGATGACTGAAAGCAAATGGTCTGCCGAGGATTTTACCATTTCGAGATTTCCTCGTTGCTCCGCTGTCAGCTCGGTGTCGAGGGTCAAATCGGTCATCCCGATAACACCATTCATGGGCGTGCGGATCTCATGGCTCATGTTTGCTAAAAATTCACTTTTTACCCGGTTGGCTGCTTCCGCCTCTTCCTTGGCCTTGAACAATTCATCATAGGCATGTTTGATCTCGGTCACATCTCTCGCCGCGGCAAACACACCAACAACATTCCCCTGCTCATCCTTATACAGCGATGCGTTATACAACACGGGTATTGTATTGCCATCTTTATGCCTTATTTCAAGCGGGTAGTCCCTGACAGTTCCTTCCTCAAATACCCGTTTATAGCCCGCTCTGGCCTTTTCCGGTTCGGTAAAGTAATTGAAAAAATCGGAGCCGATCAGTTCTTCTCGTGTCGCTCCCGTAACTTCCACAGCAGCGTTATTCACATCGGTAATTTTTCCGTCAGGTGCGATAGTCACGAGCGGGTCAAGACTCGCTTCAATGAGGCTGCGTGCATAATGATCCGGAGAGTTAATTTCATGATTTGACTTTTTTTTGAAACTGATAACTTTCTCAGCTATTGTTATTTGTTTTTTCTTTTGCATTTTTTAATGGCCTTTTTTTAAAATCGGATCTGTCTGCAGTGTATTTCCGGCTCCTTTGCCGATTGAGGTCAGTACATCCGTGACCTCCGGCTTCTCCTTTTGTCAACGAGCCGGTTTTGTCAAAAACCACTGTGCTCAGTTTGCAGGCTCTCTCCAGGCTTTCGCCTCCTGATCAATATGCCGTTTTTTGCCCCCAATCCGGTACCGACCATTACCGCAGTAGGTGTTGTTAGCCCCATAGCACATGGACAGGCAATGATCAAGACCGATACAAAATTAAGCAAGGCGCGGCTGAACGTCGGCTCTGGTTGGATTATTTGTTTTTTGGAAATAATTGCTGGACAGCCCGAAACGACTTGGTCTATGTAATAGAATTACGTAGGAACGAGGTCTAAATAACTTTCTCATTTAGGCGCTCAGATTTAGGTCGGATTTGTTCGATGTGAAATCACAAAAGTTGAAGGAATAGCGAGCTATTTCAAGATTTTTGTGATTTCAGATCGGGCAAAGGCGGCCTGAAGATGAGATGCCTAAATGGGAAAGTTGTTTAGACCTCGTTCCTTAATTACGTACAAACCTTGATCTCTTAACTGAACGTTTTCTCAAAAATTAATAATTTTTGCTTAGGAACATGAATGAAAAATTTCCTTAAACGATTTTTGAAAATGGCGATAACCATTGCCATCTTTCATTTTCTTCTTTCAAGCATTATAACTCCGTTTTGCATCTCAACTCGACTATCAGGCACTCAATCGCCGCTTTTGTCGGAATTTCATGTGATTAATTATTTTGCTTACCTTCTTATGGGCGTTATCTCATTTCCATTGGGTGTTCTGGCCAAGGTGTTGCCAACGTTTTACCCCTTTCTCAAATTGTCCGTCAAAGGTATTCCATTTTGGGTTCAAGTTGAACTTCTGTTGTTACTGAACAGTCTGCTCGCATCATCAATGTCCTCGGCTTGCTTTGTTTCCGTATCAACTTTCATGAAATTAATCAAAAATCAAACAACAGGGGGAAAATATTTGGATTCAAGTGACTCGGGGAATGATAGGCAATGACATTAAATTAGCGCCCTTCGGGCGGACTTAAAAAATTACCTATATCCTATCATGCTGAATTCATTAGACATAAATGGATGATATAGTTTTGACATTGACAACATAAACAAGATAGCCTACTAATCCTATCGAACTTTTTAAGAAGTCACCGAATAAGGAACGTGGATGCAATAACTTTCAACTATGGAAGTTATTGCATCCACGTTCCTAACGTATAGAGGAAAGAGAGATGAATTTTCAGGAAGTAATATTATCGTTACAGAAATTTTGGGCGCGTAAGGGATGTGTGCTGGTTCAGCCATATGATATAGAGGTTGGTGCCGGGACATTTCATCCGGCTACTCTATTAAAGGTGCTTGGCCCTGAACCCTGGAAGGTGGCTTATGTTCAGCCCTCAAGACGTCCTACGGATGGTCGTTATGGCGAAAATCCAAACAGACTGCAACATTACTATCAGTTCCAGGTGATACTCAAACCTTCTCCAATAGATGTTCAGAAACAGTACTTACTAAGTCTGAAGGCACTTGGAATAGATAGCCTTGAGCATGATATCAGATTCGTTGAAGATGACTGGGAGTCACCCACACTGGGCGCCTCCGGTCTTGGATGGGAAATCTGGTTAGATGGCATGGAAATTACACAATTTACATATTTTCAGATGGCAGGCAGTATTGAATTGCATCCCATATCCGTAGAAATTACTTATGGACTTGAACGTATTTCCATGTACTTGCAGGGTATTGATAATGTTTATGATTTGCAATGGAATAAAAATATTACTTATGGCGATATATATCACCAGCAGGAGATTGAGCAGTCAACATATAATTTTGAGCTGGCCAATGTTGATATGCTGCTTGATTTTTTCAATAAGTACGAGGCCGAAAGCATTCGTATTATTAAAGAAAAACTTGTTATTCCTGCCTACGAGTATTGCTTAAAGTGTTCACATACCTTTAATATACTTGACGCTTGCGGAGCAATAAGCGTTACAGAAAGAACCGGTTATATTGCACGTATTAGAAATCTTGCGAGAGCTTGTGCAGAGCAATATCTGGCACAAAGAAAAGCCAGGGAATTTCCCTTAAAAAAATTATCTTGAAATTAGGGTAGTCCCTGCAACTTTTTAAACCACCTGCATTGTTTTTTGTATGGCCTACCGAAATTAGAGGCAGAAATGGACAGTCTATTACTTGAAATAGGTACGGAAGAAATTCCTGCAGGTTATATAGAACCTGCTTTGAATGCATTATCGACGATGCTTTTAAAGAAGTTGATTGATGGACGTATTGAATATGGAACTGCTGAGACTTTTGGAACGCCGAAAAGACTTGTTCTTGAGGTTAAAAATGTTTCAGACAGGCAGAGACCTCTTACAACTGAAGTAACAGGGCCTCCGGCAAGCATAGGATTTGACAAACAGGGGCATCCCACCATAGCGGCAGAAAAGTTTGCTGAGAAAGTCGGTGTTTCCGTTAAAGATCTAATAATCAAGGAGACGAAGAAGGGTGCTTATTTATGCGCAAAAAAAGTAGAAAATGGTTTGAAAACAGAACTTCTTCTGAAAACCATACTTCCTGATCTGATTACAGCTATACCTTTCCCCAAAACTATGAGATGGGCGGATGTGGCTGTTGAATTTGCAAGACCGATTCATACCATACTTGCTCTTCTCGGGAATAAAATAATTCCTTTTATGGTTGGAAATATTAAAAGCGGCAGATACACATCAGGTCACAGTTTTATGCAACCCGGCAGAATAAAAGTTTCCAACCCTGATGAATACATAAAAGCCCTCAGCTCAGCTTATGTTCTGGTAGATTCAAAAAAACGAAGAAAAATTATTGAAAGCGAGACAGCAAACCTTGCAGAGAGACTGAACGGCAGGGTGCTGCAGGATGATGAACTCCTTGATATTGTAACCAATCTTGTTGAATACCCGGCAGTCGTTGCCGGAAAGTTTGATACAAAATTTCTTGAGCTTCCTGACGAGGTTTTGATTACTTCCATGCGGGAGCATCAGAAATATTTTAGTATAGTTGATAAAAAAGGCAAGCTTATGTCCTGTTTTATCAGCGTTAATAATACGCTCGCAAAGGATATGTCGCTTGTTGCAAAAGGGCATGAAAGAGTACTCAGAGCCAGGCTGGAAGATGCCAGGTTTTTTTACAGAAGTGATTTAAAATCTTCTGTTGAAGACTGGATAGAGAAACTGAAACGCATACTTTTTCAGGCCAGCCTCGGGTCAATGTACGAAAAGGTAATACGCGTCAAAAAGATAGCAGGCTATCTATCAGATGAAATTTTACATGATTCTGATTTGAACCAATATATGCCAGACCTTAAAAAGCATGCGGAAAGAGCTGCGTTGATGTGTAAGGCAGATCTTGTAAGCCGGGTAGTAGTTGAATTTCCTAAACTTCAGGGCGTTATGGGAAGAATTTATGCTCTGAATGCCGGAGAACCGGATAATGTGGCATATGCAATTGAGGAACATTACCTGCCCAGATATTCCGGCGGACCGCTTCCGGAAACGATTACAGGTTCCATTCTCGGTATTGCCGACAAAATTGATTCAATATGCGGATGTTTTGTTGCCGGACTCATTCCAACCGGGGCTTCTGATCCTTATGCGCTTAGGAGGCAGGGCATTGGCATTATTCAGATCATGCTTAACAAAAATTTTTCTTTTTCCATAGTTGAGATGATAGAAAAGAGCATGAAACTTTTTTCTCAAAAAAGTGACCAGGAGTTTAAGAAAAATGTTGAAAATGTTTACTCTTTTCTGAAAAATCGTATTGCCCATCTTCTTGCCGAAGAAGGATTTTCAAAAGATATTATATCAGCGGTCATAAGTGTTACAGCAGACCATGTGCCGAATATATGGAACAAAGTTAGAGCGTTAGAAAAGCTTAAGACCAAGCCGGACTTTGAGCCATTGTCTGTTGCTTTCAAGCGTGTGGTTAATATAATAAAAAAAGATGAACAGCCAAAGAGAAAAGAAGTTGACGAAAATCTGTTTCAGGATAAATGCGAGACAGCTTTATTTGAAGCATATAAAGAAGTTAAAAACAAAATTTTTAATGATCTTGATAAAGGACTTTTTGACCAGGCTCTTTATGATATAGCTTCTCTGCGCAACGTCGTGGATGATTTTTTTGACGGAGTCATGGTTATGGCTGAAGATAATGATATTCGGGAAAACAGACTTGTTCTTCTTGTTAATATAGCAGACATGTTCGGCATGTTTGCTGATTTTTCAAAAATTTCCACGCCAATACATAGTTCAGGCACTATTTAGATTTACAAGAGGATGTAGATGGAGCTGGTAATAACTACAGAAAGCAAACCAATTAAATTATGGCTTGATAACATAGAAGATGGTGCTTTGGCCCAAGCCAGGAATCTTGCTAATCTGCCATTCGTGTTCAAGCATGTAGCTATTATGCCAGATGCTCATCAAGGATACGGTATGCCAATAGGAGGTGTTATGGCAACGCGGGATGTTATTGTGCCTAATGCAGTTGGGGTTGATATCGGCTGCGGCATGTGTGCTGTGAAGACATCCTTGACTGAAATTGAAACCCGCGACTTGAAAACGATTATGGGCCTGATCAGAAAGAGTGTCCCTGTCGGGTTTAAACATCAACTTGTAAAGCAAGATGAATGTTTGATGCCAAAGATTGTTCACCATAATGGAATCGTTGAACGGGAGTACAATAGCGCCCTAAAGCAACTTGGCACTCTTGGCGGTGGAAATCATTTTATTGAAATCCAAAAAGGGAATGACGGATATGTTTGGATTATGGTTCATTCCGGTTCAAGAAATATTGGACTGAAGGTCGCCAAACATTACAACGAGGTTGCAACCGAAGCGAATGAAAAGTGGTTTAGTGTAGTTCCGAAAAAGTGGGAGCTGGCATTTCTGCCTGTCGACACAATTGCCGGAAAGGCATATCTTGACGAAATGCAATACTGTGTAGATTTCGCGTTTGCCAATAGGCGTTTGATGATGGATCGTATTATGGCGGCTGTAATTAGCGTTGCTTCCCGCACTGAATTTGATGAAATGATAAACATTGCTCACAATTACGCACAACTCGAACACCACTTTCAAACGGACGTATGGGTTCATAGGAAGGGCGCAACAATGGCGCAGAAGGGGCAAACCGGAATTATCCCAGGGTCGCAAGGCGCAGTTAGTTATATCGTAAGGGGAATGGGAAATCCGGAAAGCTTTCATTCCTGTTCGCATGGTGCCGGGCGGAAAATGGGCCGTAAACAGGCGCAACGGGAACTCAACCTTGAATCTGAAAAGAAACGCCTTGATGACCTCGGTGTGATCCATTCTATTCGTGGCAAAAAAGACCTTGATGAGGCTGCCGGGGCATACAAAAACATCACGAAGGTTATGGCAAAGCAGTCTGATTTGGTTGAAATCGTGGTAGAATTGCGGCCGATGGCAGTAATTAAAGGGTAAAATCCCATTATATAACTTCAATGGGAAGGCAAGATCATTAAGAAGATTTGGTTTTCAGCCATTGAATCGAATATTCGGACTTGACATTGTATAAGACTACAAAATGCTTGACATTATTTTGTATAGATATACAATACACCTATGATTGTTAAAGCGAGATATCTTATAAAAAACATCAGGGAAGACCTGAAAGAAAAAATGGTTTTTCTCGGTGGTCCCAGGCAAGTTGGTAAAACAACGGCTGCCAGGAATCTTATCTCAAAGAATTTTAAAAGCAGTTATTATAACTGGGATAAATTAAGTGACAGGCTTGCTGCCTTAAAAGGAGAATGGCCGCCTGATTCCGACTTGATTATCCTGGATGAATTTCATAAACATTCCAAATGGAAAACATGGATAAAGGGTGAGTATGATACTTATAAAGATCAATACAGGTTTCTTTTAACCGGCAGTGCTCGCCTGAACATTTATCGACGCGGAGGAGATTCGCTTCAGGGCAGATACCATTATTACACCCTGCACCCTTTTACAATTGCGGAACTAAACAGTTTGACCCCTGGCATAAAACCGTTTGATGAGCTTGTTTTTCATGATAGTTCGGATCCGGAAGATTTTTCCGCTCTTTATGAGTTCGGAGGATTTCCCGAACCTTTAATAAAACAAAATCATCGTTTTTTACGAAGATGGCAGAATGAAAGAACAGAAAGATTTTTCAAAGAAGATATTCGTGATTTAACCATGATCAAGGATTTTGGCAACCTCGCATTGTTATCTGAACTTCTTCCTGAAAAAACATCCTCAATCCTGTCAATTAATTCGCTGGCAGAAGATCTCCAGGTTAATTTTCGAACCGTTGCAAACTGGCTTGATACCTTTGAGCTGTTTTATTACTGCTTCAGGATTCCACCGTACCAGTCCAGAAAAATCGCCGCGGTCAGGAAAGAAAAGAAGCTTTATCTGTGGGACTGGTCAGTAATTGAGGAAGATGGACAAAAACTGGAAAATTTTATTGGGTCCCATTTGCTGAAATATTGCAATTACCTTTATTCGTATGAAGGGTTTAAGGTTTCTCTGTCTTTTCTAAGGGATTCAACAGGCAGAGAAGTTGACTTTCTGGTTTCCTGTGACAACAGGCCATGGTTCTCCGTAGAAGTTAAGAATAGCGATTCAACCCCGTCTAAAAATCTATTTTATTTTAAAGACAAATTATCCATACCTTATAATTATCAGGTTGTTAAAAAATGCAGGAATGAACGTATGTATAAAGGAATAAGGATTATGTCTGCGAATAAATTTCTTACTGCATTCATCTGATTCTCACGACTCGTTCATAGACTGGCATTAGAGTGGGCTGGAGAATGGGGACGAAATAATTTTCCCGTTCCTTACACTTTTTATCGTAGATTGGGTTGAGTGGTCAAAAATGGCTAAAAATCTTCAACTTGAGAATAGCATCCAACTGACTATAATTTCAGGTATTTTGAGTTTTAGTCCAGACTGGTTATATAACTTCAGATGTTTCTATTGGATTTGCTTTTAAGTATTCCAGCCGGTTAAGTCCATTAATATAGGCTTTGGCACT
>DAOWEW010000039.1 GCA_030638305.1 Desulfobacteraceae bacterium | reverse complement strand
ATCGCTTTCATCTGCTTCAGCTACGATAAAATCTCCTTTTCCAAGAAGTGCGTTAGAACCTGTGCTTTTGAGTATTCCACCAATAACCACGGTAGGATCAAGGCCACCCTGGCCAAGAACGGAAGCAATTAACGACGTTGTAGAAGTTTTGCCGTGCGCCCCGGCAACCGCCACGCTGTACTTTAAACGTTTAAGTTCTAAACGCATAAGTTCTGCCAGCATTTCAGCTCTTTGAATTACAGGAATTGATGCATGTCTGGCTGCAATCACTTCCACGTTTTCACGGCCAACGGCTGTCGATGTCACAACAACATCAGCTCCGCAAAACTGTTCCTCAAAATGCCCTTCAAATATGACAGCGCCAAGGCTTTTCAAACGTCTTGTAATGTCTGATGATTTTATGTCAGAGCCCGATACTTTATAGCCAAGATTAAGAAGGAGCTCCGCGATGCCACTCATTCCTATTCCGCCGATTCCTACAAAGTGTATGTGATATTTTTTAAGATACATGATTTTGATAACGGTTTACGGTTCAAGGTTTACGGTTGGTTGCTTTGCTCTCTTTATATTTTGCAACTACTCAGGTTGTCGGGTTCAAGATTCAAAGTTAGTCGGTTTTTAACCCTGAACCCTTTCCTTCATTAATTTGTAACAATCATCAACAATTGTTTCTGCTGCATCCGGTTTGCCGAGTTTTGTTGCCATTAAAGCCATATTACCAAGTGTCTTGTAATTTGATGCATAGTGCCTGATTTTTTTTGCGAGTAAAGTGCCGCTGAGTTCCTTTTGGAAAATCATTTCCGCAGCGCCTGCATCTGACAGCGTTTTTGCATTTAAAACCTGATGGTCGTCTGCCGCAAAAGGGTATGGTATTAACAGCGCACCTTTACCAATAGCCGTTAATTCTGCCACGGTAGTAGCACCCGCTCTGCATATAATCAGATCTGCATTTTTGTATTGCTGCCCCATATCATTGAAAAAGGATTTAACGATGCCGGCAATACCTTCTTTTCTGTAAGCGTTTTTTACTTTTTCTTCATCATCAGTTCCTGTTTGATGTATGAAAAAAAAACTATCTTTTTCTTTTAAGAATTGCAGAGCATCCATTACTGCTATATTAATGCTGTGAGCCCCCTGGCTGCCTCCGATTACAAGAATTGTAAAAAGTTTCTCCTGAACGGAATCAGAAATTCCGGATTTCTCCATTGCAGAACAAAGAATTTCGTTTCTTACAGGATTGCCTGTAAAACAAACCTTCTTTGGATTAAAGTTGCCACGAGTATCTTTAAAAGAAACATAAATACGGTCAGCAAGATAAGATAGAATACGGTTAGTAATGCCGGGCAATATATTCTGCTCGTGCAGTACAATTTTAATTCCCATAAGCCAGGCTCCAAGTACCACAGGCCCTGCAGAGTAGCTTCCAACTCCAATAACGAGATGCGGCCTGAAGTCTTTCAGGATAAGCATGGACTCAAATAATCCCTTTGGTATTTTTGAAATTGATATGATCTGATTAACAATCCCGCGGCCTTTTATCCCTTCCACTGTTATGGTTTTAAATGGAAATTTCTTTTCTTTTAAAACAGATACTTCAAATGGCTTGCCCGTACTTATAAAAATGACTTTATTCTCAGGATTGCGCTTAATAAATGCCTCGGCAATGGCGATCCCTGGAAATAGATGCCCGCCTGTACCACCACCTGCAATTACGATGCGCTTTCCGTTTCTATTTATTCGATGCACGTTCCTTGGGTTTGAACGCATGAGTAGAGGCTCCTATATTCAGCAATACTCCTATTGATGCCATATTTATTAAAAGGGAGGTGCCTCCGTAACTCAAGAACGGCAGTGTAAGCCCCTTTGTCGGCAAAAGGCCCATAACAACTCCCATATTAATGCAAACCTGAAGCCCGATTGCGATTGTCAAGCCAATAGCCATAAATGATGTAAAAGGCTCTTCTGCATTTTTTGCTATGATGATTCCCCGCCACAGAATCACACAATAGAGAGATAGAATTACAAAAACGCCGAAAAGCCCAAGCTCCTCTCCAATAACTGAAAAAATAAAATCAGTATGTGGTTCGGGAAGGTAGAAAAGTTTCTGATAACTTTTTCCTATTCCTGTTCCCCATATACCCCCGGTACCAAAAGCCATAAAAGAATGTATCATTTGGTATCCTTCATCTGTCGGATATTTCCATGGATCCAGGAAACTCAGAATTCGTTTGAACCGGTAAGGAGCATTGATCATAAATATGTATAAAGCCGGCAGCAGAATCAGCAAAGGTGTTACAAGATGTAAAATTCTAACACCTCCGACAAAAAGCATCATCCATGTAATTGCCCCCAAAATAACAACTGAACCAAAATCCGGTTGTACAAATATCAGTATTGCAAATATGCCGAAAACTATAATGTGAGGCATAAAACCAATTGAAAAATCTTTAAGTTTATCCGATTTTTTACTCATGGAGTACGCAAGATATAATACAAGAGAAAAACGCGCTAGCTCAGACGGCTGGAATGTTAAAAAACCCAATCGTAACCAGCGTGTTGAGCCTCCGGCACTAACACCGAATCCGGAACTTTTCACAGCAAGCAGCAAAAGAAATGTAAGAATAAGTAGCGGATATGCCATAGAATAAAAAAGTTTTAACGAAATATGTCTGTTGCCAACCAGAACAAGAATGCCCAAGAATGAAAAAAAAATCTGTTTTTTAAAATAATAGTAATCAACTCCAAATTCTTTCAGCGCCAGAGCTGAACTTGAGCTGTAAACCATTACAACCCCCAGCCCAACCAGAAAAAGGACAGAGAAAAGGAGTGTTATATCGTATCCCGATTGGGGATTATTTTTAGGTGTTTGTTTTGGCATAAAAACGGTTTACGGTTTACGGTTGCGAAAAACATAAAATTCAGTAACTGTTAACTGACAACCGTCAACCGTCAACTGTTTTTATCTTTCCAACAGCTTTGCAAAAATCTTCTCCCCTTTGTGCATAGTTATTATACATATCAAAACTGGCGCAGGCCGGTGACAAGAGTACGATATCACCGGGTTTTGCTGCTTGATATGCCTTGAAAACTGCGTTCTCCATTGTAGTTGCAGCCTCAACAGGCTTAATACTTCCCAGTTCAGCCATAATATCTTCTTTTGCTTCTCCAATAACTATCAGCATTTTAGTGTGCTTATCTATCAAATCCCTCAGAGCATGAAATTTACTTCCCTTGTTTCGGCCACCCATAATCAGAACTATTGGCCTTTCAAAAGATTCAAGCGCTTTTGCCACTGAATCAACATTTGTAGCTTTTGAATCATTGAAAAAATCAATACCATTCAGGGTGTTAATATGTTCAAGTCTATGGGAAAGTCCTTTAAATTTTTTTAATGCGGACTCAACCCCTTCAAAAGTTCCTCCGGCAGTCAGTGCCGCAAGGCTTGCCGCTGCAGCATTCTTTATGTTGTGTTTTCCGGGCAGTTTAAAGTCCGCAAGGAGCCGGGATATGTTTTCCTGAGAAATTATGCTTTCATCGCTTATGGTTACGCCTTTTTCTTTTTTTGAACTGAAAAAAACTTTTTTGCTCAGGATATCTTTGCTCAAAGAACACACAACAGGATCAGAACCATTTAACACTGCTGTATCGTCAGGTTGCTGGTTTTCAAAAATCCGGGCTTTGGACTTTGCATAAGCATTTAAATCAGGATAACGATTCATGTGATCTTCGGTAATATTCAGCAAAACCGCCACGTTTGCCCTGAAAGTATCTATGGTATCCAACTGAAAACTGCTTACCTCTATGACAACAATTTCAGCTTTTTCCCGTTTGTCGGCATATGCGATCAGAGGGTTACCTATATTGCCGCCCACAAACACCTTAAGACCGGAATCTTCGAGCATTTTGCATATAAGAGTCGTTGTAGTGGTTTTACCGTTAGTCCCGGTTACAGCAATAATTGGTTCCGTTATGAATCTTGATGCGAGCTCAATTTCACCTATTACAGGGATCCCCTGTTCTTTAGCTTTTATTACAGGCTCAATTGTATGAGAAACTCCAGGGCTTATAACAATAAGATCCGCTTTTTCAAAAGTTTCAATTCTATGTGCTCCCAGTTCCATTTTTATGCCAAGATCACGGGTTAACAACTCTTCGGAGCCAAGTTCCTGTTCTTTCTTCCGGTCAGCAACAGTTACCAATGCTCCTCTGTTTATCAGGAATTGAGCAGTTGCAACGCCTGTAACTCCGAGGCCGACTATTAGAATATTTTTATTTTTAAGGATCAAGGTTTTAAGTTCAAGGTTTTAAGTTTTAGGTTTTAAGTTTTAAGTTCAAGGTTTTAGGTTCAAGGTGTTAGGTAATTTTATCGTAGAGATTGCCAACTTGCTGAGATTGCTTTTTTTTAATTTAAAACCTAAAACTTAAAACCTTTCATCTTAATTTCAACGTACTCATAGAAATAAGTGCAAGCGCAATGGCAATTATCCAGAATCGCACTATAACTTTTGGCTCGGACCAGCCTTTTAATTCAAAATGATGGTGAATCGGCGCCATTTTGAAAATCCTTCGGCCGTTTGTCATCTTGAAAAAACCTACCTGGAAAATCACCGAAAGTGTCTCTATGACAAAAATGCCACCGACGATCACTAAGAGTATCTCCTGTTTTATAATCACAGCCACTGTGCCGATGGCACCTCCGAGTGCAAGAGAACCAACATCACCCATAAAAATTTGAGCAGGGTAAGCGTTGAACCACAAAAAACCCAGACCCGCACCAGCTACGATTCCGCAAAAAATTGCCATTTCACCGCCATTGGCAACATAGTTGATCTGAAGATAATCAGCTATGTTGTAATGCCCTGCTACATAAGAAAAAAGCATATATGTTGCCGCAGCTACAATCACAGGGCCAATAGCAAGGCCGTCAAGGCCGTCTGTGAGATTGACGGCATTTGATGCTGCAACAATTACAAATGCGGCAAAAAATATATATCCCCAACATAAATCAGGCGAAATATTTTTAAAAAACGGGACAGTTACCTGTGTTGAAAAATCAGGGCACATATAAACAAGAGTTCCTGTTAATAATGCGAGCAATATCTGAAGACAAAATTTGCTTTTAACGCCAAGACCCTTGCTGCACTTTTTGATCTGCATGAGATAATCGTCTATAAAGCCGATAGCGCCAAAGCCGATCGTTGTCAGAAGAGCTATCCACACATAATAGTTTGTTAAATCAGTCCATAAAAGTGTCGAAACAGAGATTGAAAATATAATCAGTATTCCGCCCATAGTAGGAGTTCCGGCTTTTTTGAAATGTGCCTTTGGGCCATCTTCTCTTATATGCTGTCCGATCTGCATCTCACTGAGCTTTCTGATCACCCACGGGCCAAGGAAAAAACAGATAAAAAAAGCTGTAAGTGTGGCATAGATAGTTCTGAATGTAATATAGCGGAATACATTAAAAACCGATATTGTTGTATGAAACGGATATAGCAGATGGTAAAACATAATTTTTTAAACCTTCAACCCCTCAACGATTTTCTCCATACCCATTGCCCTTGAGCCCTTTACAAGAACCCAGTCTCCCGGCAAAAGCCATTTTTTTAAATCTTCAAGAATTTCTTTTTTTGATCCGATAAATATATCCATCGAATTTTTGTTTTCTTTGCAGGCACCGTCTGCAACAGTTTTTGCAAACTCACCTGTAACGTAAAGCCTTGCAATATTTGACCTGACAGCGAGAGAGCCTGTTTTTCTATGCATGGATTCTGCGTGTTCTCCCAGCTCAAGCATATCTCCGGCAACAAGAATACCCCTGCTGTTGCCTTTTAATGAACCAAGAGTCCTGATTGCGGCTTTCATTGAATCGGGATTTGCATTGTATGTGTCGTCAATTATGTGTACTCCCCTGACATTAACGATATTTATTCTGCCCTTAACCGGCCGAAAATATTCCAGGCCGGCTTTTATCTCTTCTGAAGACAAACCAATAATATATCCAACAGACGCTGCCGCAAGGGCGTTTGATACCATAAATCTGCCGGACGCCTTGAGTTCTATTGGAATTCTTTTTTCCGGCAGCGCCAGAGTAAAAGAAATTCCGGCTGTTGTTTCACTGATATCCAGTGCTCTGATATGGGCATCTTCTGACAAACCAAAATAAAGCACTTTCCTTGAAGTTCTTGTTGATAAATATAAAACTCTTGAATCGTCTGCATTAAGAACGGCTGTTCCCTCCGGCTTTATGTGTTTCAGAAGCTCTCCTTTGGCATTCATTACCCCTTCAATTGAGCCCAGTCCCTCAAGGTGCGCAAAGCCTATATTTGTAATTATGCCAATATCAGGGGTGCAAATTTCACTTAGTCTGTTTATCTCTCCGGGCTTGTTCATCCCAAGCTCAAGCACAGCCCAGTGGTGACTGCTTTTAAGATTAAGAAGCGTCAGCGGAAGCCCTATTTCATTATTAAAATTTCCTTTGCTTGATAAAGTTTTATAACGCATTGAAACAACGGAGGCAGTCATTTCCCTGGTTGTGGTTTTGCCGTTTGAACCGGTTATCGCAACAACCGAAACATCAGTGCGCCTGCGGTTAAATGAAGCAAGATCGCCGAGAGCTTTTGTTGTATCGTTTACCTTCACACAAACAACGTTTTTATCCTGCCAATCCGTACCGGCAAAATCACAGGCTTTATCTTTACTTATAATAAGACCTCGCACACCACCGCTTATAACATTGGATACAAAACCGTGACCATCATGAACGTTTCCCTTGATTGCAATGAAAAGTTCATTTGCAGATATTGTGCGTGAGTCAATGGATATCCCCTCAAAACTATGTTTGACATCCCCGCACAAAAGGTCTCCCTTTGTTGCTTCAAGAATTTCAGAGGTTGTCCAGGGTATTTTTCGTTCGTTTTTCATTGAAGAGCCGCTCTCGCCTCATCCCTGTCATCAAAAGGAAAAGTTTTGCCCTTGATTAATTGATAGGTCTCATGCCCCTTGCCGGCTATAAGTATGATATCTCCCGGATCGGCTGACGTGATGCCCAGTTTTATTGCTTTCCTGCGATCAGGCTCAATAACATAACCTTTTTCCTGAAAGCCGTTTGCCAGTTCCAATAGAGTATATTTCTTTGAAGATGTTTGTTTTATTCCCTCTATTATCTGGCTTATTATTTCCATTGGATTTTCCGTACGTGGATTATCTGATGTGACAATAGTCAGATCGCAAAACCTGCCGGCTATTTCGCCCATACGGGGTCTTTTGCCTCTATCTCTATCTCCACCGCAGCCGAATACACAGATAATTCTGCCGGTTTTATTATCTTTACCGGTTTTATTATTTTTACCGGTTTTATTATTTTTACCGATTTTATTATCTTTAATGGACTTTAAAGAAAACAAAACATGTTCCAGAGCATCCGGAGTATGAGCATAATCAACAAACACAAATTTGCCCGCTTTATTTGGTATAGATTCAAGCCTGCCAGGTATCTGACCTGCTTTTTTTATACCTGCCTTTATAATATCGGAAGAAAGCCCAAGAGCAATCCCCACACCTGTTGCACTGAGTATATTCTCAAGATTATGCTCCCCTGCAAGAGGTGAACTGAATTGAAATGTCCCCGGTTTCGTTGAAATTCTCCCGGTAATTCCTGTAAGGCTGTATTTAATATTATCCGGCCATATCATTTTATCTGCAGCGCTGCCGGTAGAAATTACGGGCATACTGTCAGATGCTTCTGAAAGTAACTTATAAAGGTCTTTTCCTTTGTTATCATCGCAATTTATTACAGCGAAAGTACTGCTCTTTTTTGGCCCGGTTTTTAAATGCTCTGTAAAAAGCCTTTTTTTGCAAAGCCAGTAGGAATCCATATCGCCATGATAATCAAGGTGTTCCCGTGTCAGATTGGTAAACACGCCGATATCTATCCAACAGCAGTCAATTCTGTGCAGATCAATTGCATGAGATGACACTTCCATAACAACGTGGGTAATCCCGTTTTCATGCATTTCCGCCAATATTTTTTGCAGATCAAGAGATTCCGGCGTTGTCATCGGGTTTGAAAAAACTTTGCCTGAATAACGGTAATTAATAGTTCCTATTACGCCAACCTTGAAACCTGCTTCAGCAAGGATGCTTTCAATTATGTAAGCCGTTGTTGTTTTACCGTTTGTTCCGGTTATTCCTATAATGAGCATTTTTTCTGAAACATTCCCGTAAAAATTTGCAGAAATTGCGGCAAGAGCTTTTCTGGTATTCTCAACCTCTATCATTACGGATTTTTTATTAACCGGTTTCCGGGTTACAATCGCCGATGCACCTCTTGTCAGAGCTTCATCAATAAAATCATGTCCATCTGCCTTAAAACCCTTTACTGCGACAAAAAGCCCATTATGCTTAACCTCTTGTGCCCGATAATGTATTGAGCCTATTTCATAATCCGGTAAACAGGCGCATAAATTATCATACTGCCCTGTTTTTACGGTATGCTTATGCTCCATTCCTTCCCCTGCAATAATTACACGCCTTATTTCAGTTACGGATTTAAGCAAAATAGAAAGCTTCAACCTCTTGCTCCGTTTCCGCTTACCGTTCTTATTTTTCCATTTACTTCTTTGAAAACACCATTCTTTCTTCCCGGGCCGGTCCGCGTGTCAACCAATCTTTTGAATGGTGTATCGGCAGTTAACGGTATGTTCATATAGTTTACAGTTTCATGCGCTATCCTTTTGAACGCCGGAGCAGCAACTATGCTGCCGAAATGATTTTCCCTGGGTTCGTCAATAATTACAAGAACAACTATTTCAGGATCCTCAGCAGGAATGAACCCAAGAAATGAAGCTATGTATTTTTCGTCCGAGTAAGTTCCTTTCTCATCAATTTTCTGGGCAGTTCCTGTCTTCCCGCAGACAGAATAACCTTTCAGAGCAGCATTTACACCTGTCCCGCCTTTAGTAACTACAGAAGTCATCATTTTTTTCACTGCTTGAGCTGTCTCTTGTGAAACAACCCTTCTGACCATGCGCGGACTTAAGCTTTTTATAAGACGTCCATTCTGATCCGTTATAGCCTGCACAATATAGGGAGCCATGAGGATACCATCATTTGCAATCGCTGAAGCCGCAGTTATAAGCTGCATGGCAGAAACGGCAACTCCCTGTCCAAAAGATATTGTGCCGGCATCAATCTTTGACCATCTATTATAGTGGGACAAGCCACCCGATGTTTCCCCGGGGCAGTCTATTCCCATTTTTTCACCAAAACCGAAATTGCGGAATGTTTTATAAAGATATTCCGATCCTACTTTTTCGCTTACCTTTATTATGCCGATATTGCTTGAAAACTTGACAATCTGCTGTAGAGACAACCAGCCGTAAGAATGAGTATCGCTGACAACGTTTTTATCTATTTTGTATTTACCGTTTTCGCAGAAAAAAATGGTGTTTGGAGCACATTTTCCCGATTCTATTGCCGCACATGCGCTGAAGATTTTCATGGTTGAGCCGGGCTCAAACAGATCTGTTATTGACCTGTTTCTCCACGAATCCTGATCAAAGTCTCCAAAAGCATTTGGATTGAAAAATGGATAGTGCGCCACTGCCAGCATGGCTCCGGTTTTTGGAGACATTACGATTGCTATTCCTGATTTGGCATTAAATTTAACAGTCGCCTCTTCAAGCGCACTTTCGGTTAGGTACTGGACATTATGATCAATCGTTAATATCAGGTTGTTCCCACTGCAATCAGACATCTCATTCTTTTCAGTGTCAAACCCGCGTTTGAAAGCATCTTTTAAAACCGTAAACCTGCAATCGCTTCCTTTAAGATAAGAGTCATAATAGTATTCGATTCCTTCAAGGCCATGTCCGTCTAT
>DAOWEW010000021.1 GCA_030638305.1 Desulfobacteraceae bacterium | reverse complement strand
TAGTACCAAAGGAGGACGAGGCACCGGTCTCGGGTTGCTGGTTACACAAAAGATTGTAAATGAGCACGGCGGAACCATGGATGTAGCATCCCAACCTGGTAAAGGGACAGTATTTACCATTCGGCTTCCGGGAAAAAAGGTCCATGTTCCTAATGATTCTGGAAAATAATTTTCGGACAGTCTTTTAGAAAAAATGATTTTTGCAAAAATTATACTAAAGGAGGAGTAGATTATGGCGAAAAAGGTGCTGATTGTTGATGATGACGTTGATGTGAGAACATTTGTTTCAAGTGTTGTAGAAGATATTGGTTATAAGCCGGAGCTTGCAAAAGACGGCGAAGAGGGTATCGGCAAGGTCAAAAAGGAAAAACCGGATTTAGTTATTCTGGACATTTTGATGCCTAAAGAAAGCGGTATCAAGATGTATCGTGCATTAAAAACAGATTCTCAATTTAGTGATATTCCGGTAATTATGCATTCCGGAATAGCCAAAAGAACCTTTCTTCGTTCTCAGAAGGCCCTTGACGAGTTTGGAGATCAACCTGTGCCGGAACCGGAAGCCTATCTTGAAAAACCTATTGAGCCCGAAGATTTGGGGGAAACGATAAAGAAATTTTTGTCTTAGGGTTCGCAGTTTAAGGCAACGGTCTGAATTGAAATGAAAAAGGCGGATAATTGCTTATCCGCCTTTTTAAATGTAAAATTTTGAGTTTTTAATGAAGGTATTTTATTTTTTATAATAAAATTAAAGAATTCCTCCATTATAAATTTTGAATTTAAAATTCATAATTGCGTTTTTTAAGGTATTAACAGCGTGGGCAGTTCCGATGATTCTGCTAATTGCTGCGAAATGCTTCCCAGCCAGCGCGCACGCCATGCACCTTTTCCTGTTGTGCCTGTAATAACCATTGTGGCACCATGTTCACGCGAGGCATTTTCAATCTGTGGAATAACTTCACCCATATATAAATGGGTACTTACTTCTATTCCTTCGTCTTCAAAAGCAGTACGGACTTCTTCCAGTCTTTTCTTATTCTCTTTTTGAACCATTTGAAGCTCTTGTTTAGATTTCCCCTTCATAGCATCCTCGCTGACAACATGAACTACCACAACTTTTTTAATACTGTTTTTAATGTCGATAATCTGCTCCAATGCTCTTTCACATGGAGAAGACCAGTCTGTTGCAAAGAGAGGTACTTCAAAAGGATTTTTGTTGGTCTTTCCCGATGGCAGCATATATTTATGTACTAAAACAGGAGTGTTTGTTCGTCTGAGGAGTTCCAGTACCGTAGAATCTGCGTACAGTTTTTCTACTGTTGTTCTCTCATGGGCTTCTATCACTATGAGATTCGCCTTTTCTGCCTCAGCCGTTGATAAAATCTTGGGGAGATAATTGCCAACTACAACATAGGCACCACATTCCATTCCTTTTTCAAATATATTTTCCGCCCAATCTATAAAACGCACATCCGCCATTTGTTTAAGACCGACCTCTTCCTCTTTGAGGTAGCCCTTTCCCCGATGCATTGCGATTTTATCTTTTTCTATTACATGGAGAAAAACGATATGATCAAGGCCTGATTTCCTGAGGCCAAACAGAGATTCCAGACCATTAAACCACAATTTCTCAAAGTTAGTCACAAACAGCATTTTTTTAAATTTCATCATATCCTCCTTAAGCACGGTTTTAGACCGACTGAGCACAAAAAATTCACATCTTTATTCTAAAAAATTTTGTCTTTAGATTAAACAGATGATAGTTAAATTGTCAAGTATTTATTAAGCTCGGCTACCAATTTTATTAAAGCGCGACACTTTTCGCCATTTTGGTTCTATAGTGAGTTAACAATCAAGTAAAAAATTCAAGAAGTACTAACCATTTGAATTTGCATACTATTTCGCTTTATATTGGTAGTTTTAAGCTCAACTGCAAGCGCTATTGACAGGAAAGCAATCATGCTATAGGTTTTGTTTAAACAAAAAGATTGCTGTACAGTTTTCGGATATATTATGTACAATGATTGTACATAATATTATGTAAAGATATAAATATGTTCCAGAAAAACCAGTATTTTGTGGCCGAAAATCGGTCATTTTGTGTTGGTATTTTGATTTATGCCGCAGCTTCAAATTCCAGTAATACCTGAAAGGTGAGGCCGGACATGCATTGTGATCGTAAAGGCACGAATATTGCGTTATAAAAACAAAATTTAAATTTAAAATTTTTCTCTATAAAAACGGGGAGATAATGGGCAGAAAAATATTGTATGCTACAGATATCAGCAAACCAGGCTTTAAGGTGCTGGAAGAGTTATCAGGTCTGAGTAATGTTGGCTTCGAAGAAATAATTTTTCTTAGCACCATGGAAAAGGAAAACAAAACTGAAAATCTTGTGCTGTTTGAGCAATGGAAAGAAAAATTGAATAGTTATGGCTTGAAAGCAACTATAAAAATTGATCCCGGGAGCCTGTCTAATGGCATTTTAAACACAATGCACGAAGATCGGATATCATTTGCCATAGCTCATTTTAATAAAACGCCGTGTGGCAATTCTAATGTCAGAGATCTTGTTAAGGCGGCCAATGTGCCCATTCTGATAGTCGATAAAGATGAAACAGCATTGAAGGTTACTTCAAAAGGGATGTTTGAACGTGTTTTGTTTGCGACTGATTGGTCTCCGGAATCTGAAAAGACACTTCAATTTTTACTCGGTTTCAGGGAATTAATCAGCGAGTTTGATATCGTAAATGTACTACATGAGAAATTGACCGTGCGTGATCTGAGGCAGCTTATGAACAAGTTGAAGGAGACGCGCAAGAGATGCTTAGAACTGGGAATCGACGCAGAATATCATGTGTATGCGGGTAAAACTATTGATGAGATCATGCTTGCAGCGCAAGATTACAATTCTACCTTGATAGTTATGGGGACAACGCCGAAGCAAAGTTTTAAAGATATTTTTCTGGGAAAACCATCGTGCCGCATAGCAAAAATGGCGTCTGTTCCTACATTGTTAGTTCCTTAAACTTGATAGTATAGGATTTTCCATTTTTTAGTCAATTTTATTAATAGGTTAGAAACTGTCAGTCTGCAATAATAGCTATTAGCTGATAAGCTCAATAGCTCGCCCGAAGGGCGCTATCTGTAAATCTATAAAAAGAAGAGGATCGGAATGGAAGTTACCATATTAGTCCAGGCCACGGATGAGTCCTTTGCGATATTGGAGGGTGCAAGAGAGAGGAGCAGAAATGTTCTGGATACTGCTGCTCGATTAACCTCAGAAGCCCAGTCCGTTCAAAGAAAAAGAGTGGAAGCAATATTTAAAGGTGCCAGGCAAACAAAGACCGAGATTACCAGATTTGCAGCAACATTCATCATTTTGTTTGGTTTCTGGCTGCTTTTGTCGGGGCACTATGATTTATTTCACATCAGTATCGGGCTGCTTTGTTGCGGTCTGGTTTCGCATGCAACGCATGATCTTCTTTTTGCCAACCCAAGAGCAGGGGATATGCGTGTAATAGTAAAAAGATTTATTACTTATATGCCATGGCTTTTCTACCAGATCCTTCTTTCCAACATGCATGTCGCCAGATTGGCTTTGGGCTCTCAAGAGCTGATAGATCCAAAAATAGTAAAGTTCAAGACAAAACTGGAAAGCGATATTGCTATGGTTACCCTTGCTAATTCAATTACTCTTACACCTGGGACCATTACAGTAGATATCAAAGATGGGGTATATTATGTGCATGGTGTGAGCAAGCAGGTTGTTGAAGATCTTATGACCGGTGAGATGGAGGATAGGATTGCGCATGTATTCATGGAAGCCGATCATGTATATGTACAGGATACTTTCGATATGGCGCCTGTTTTTGTAGCGCTAAAGTAGGGACACGATGCATCGTGTCCCTACGAGGGGCACTTAAGGTTCTATGAATTGAAAAATGACCGAGGTGAAGAACAATGATGACCAAACAATCGGATGATGTTATTGTAAAGACACTTTCCAGGCTGCTGATACCCTTTATGCAGATTTATGCTCTGTATGTTATTGCTCATGGACATTATAGCCCTGGGGGAGGATTTCAAGGCGGAGTGATTCTTGGGGCAAGCATTATTTTATTGGTCATTACCTATGGATTGGACAATGCTTTAAGGAAGATGAGCGAAAAAATGAATACCATTCTGTGTAGTTCAGGAGCCATTATATATGCAGGAATAGGGATGTTGTGTTTAATACTTGGAGGTAACTATTTAGACTATGCAGAACTTGATCAGATTCTGCATGTGGGGATTGCGCAGGCAAGATCGCTCGGTATTCTGGGCGTTGAGGTCGGTGTCGGGATGACTGTTATGGCTGCGATGATTTCGATCTTTTTAGATATAGCAACCGGAGGGCTTCCTTCAAAAGAAAAAAATAGTTAAGGGAAGAGAGCTTGAAGATACAGGAGATCAATAAACAGTCTTCCAGGATGCAGCAGATTTACAATATGATATTGAATCTAGCTCCTACTGATACTTCGGTTGTGATTCAGGGTGAAGAAGGTACCGAGAAGGCTTTGGTGGCAAGATGTATCCATTTGAACAGCTCAAGAAAAGATAAACCTTTCGAGGTTTATAGTTGCTCGGCTTATCCAAGATTTATAGTAGAAAGCGGGCTTTTTGGTCATGAAACAGACGCCTTTGAAGGTGCGGTATCTCAGAAAAAAGGATGTCTGGAAGAAAATAATGGCGGGACAGTGTTTTTGAGTGAAATTGATAAAATGTCTCCGCTGACACAGATCAAACTTCAGAATTTTTTGCAGAACGGGTCTATAAAAAGGCTTGGAGGAAAAAAAAGTATCAAGATAGATGTCAGGATCATT
>DAOWEW010000065.1 GCA_030638305.1 Desulfobacteraceae bacterium | reverse complement strand
GTTAATGGATTTATGCACAGAGACATGCAGTCCGGAAATATCATGTTTAAAGACAATAAATTTTATATTATAGATTTTCAGGGCGGACGCATCGGCCCTGTTCAGTATGATCTTGCATCCCTGCTTATTGATCCATATGTGGATTTGCCTTATGAATTGCGGGCTCAACTACTTGATTACTGCATTAAAGAGATATCAAAATTCCTCAAAATTAACGAGGTACAGTTCCGCTATTGCTTCAGGTATTGTTCCCTGACAAGAAATCTACAGATACTTGGCGCATTTGGCAAGTTAGTATGGATAAGCAATAAGTCTTACTTTGAACAATACATCCCGGCGGCAGTAAAAACTTTGAAATATAATCTTTCAGCTTTGGGAGATGCGGAATTCCCGCGCATAAAATCGGTTGTAAAAGAAATTATGGCAGTCGTTAACAGTTACAATTATCGGAGGTGTTAAATGGAGCGAATAAAAGTAATGGTAAACGGAATTCCCGGCAATATGGCAGTGAATGTGGCAAAACATGTCATAAAACATAGTATGTTTGAACTTATACCATATGCACTTACCGGGCCCGAAATTACAGAAACAGAATATACTTTAGATTCTATGGTTATCAGTCTTATTCATCCGCAAGAGTCTGAAAAGGCAATTGCTAAGATAAAGGGAAAAGAGAATTATTTTGTTACTGTGGACTATAGTCATCCTTCATCCGTAAACAGCAACGCCGTGTTTTACTGCAAGCACAACCTTCCCTTTGTGATGGGTACCACAGGGGGCGACAGGAAACTCCTTGAAGATACTGTTTGTTCATCATCCATCCCGGCAGTAATAGCACAAAATATGGCAAAGCAAATCGTCGGATTTCAGGCAATGATGGAATATGCTGCGAAAACATTTCCGGATCTTTTTAAAGGATATTCCCTTGAAATCAGGGAAAGCCACCAGAAAGGAAAAGCAGATACCAGTGGAACAGCCAAGGCCATGATCGGATATTTTAATGATCTGGGCACACCTTTTTCTCAAAATGATATTACAAAAGAACGTGATCCCGAGGTGCAAAAGAATGTATGGGGTATTCCTGAAGAATATCTTGAAGGGCACGGATGGCATACTTACACACTTGTTTCAAGTGACAAAACAGTACAATTTGCTTTTTCGCACAATGTGAACGGCAGGGATGTCTATGCAAAAGGAACACTTGATGCTGTTGCATATATAGATAAGAAGGTCAAAGCCGGAGAAAAGGGAAAAGTTTACACTATGATAGATGTTCTTAAGGGCAGGGATTAGGGACCAGGGGTCAGGGGCTGGAAGCCGGAAGTCGGAAGTCAGAAGTCGGAAGTCGGAGGGTATGAGAAGGTGGTGACAAAGATGAAAAAAATAATATTTGTTCTTTTGCTTTTTACGGTTACATCTGCCTTTGCAGATGAGATGTTTCCCAAAAAGGGATGGACGGAACGGCCGGATCCTGTAGCAAGCCGGCATGCTGTGGCTGGGGGAGAGATTTCAATTTTTGCAGGCCAGTATCCGAAAAGCCTGAATTATTACATCGACAATAATGTTCTATCAGCAGAAATTTTTGGAGCTTTATACGAGACGTTATTATCCATTAATCCGGTTACCCTGGAATATGAACCGGGGATAGCCGAGAAATGGGTAATAGCGGATGATAAAAAAACTTTTACTTTTTATATTGATAAAAGGGCGAGATGGAGTGACGGTCAGCCGATAACGGCTTATGATGTCAAATGGACTTATGAAGCAATAATGGATCCAAAAAACCTTACCGGATCACATAAAATAAGCATGGAACGTTTTGAATCACCGGTTGTAATAGATAAATATACTATATGCTTTACGGCTAAAGATGTTCACTGGAAAAACCTTGGCGCTGTGGGTGGTTTTCATATTCTATGTAAACATGTGTTTGACGGGAAGGATTTTAACAGAATCAATTTTGAATTTCCCGTAGTCTCAGGACAATATAGACTCGGAGAGATAAACAAAGGAATTTTTGTTAAATTGGAAAGACGTGAAAACTGGTGGCACAAAAAATCTGCAAGATTTCGTGGGGTCGGTAACTTTCAAACTATTAGATTCAAGTTTTTTGCTGAGAGGGAAAATGCGTTTGAGGCATTTAAAAAAGGCGTGATTGATATATATCCTGTATATACTTCCAGGATATGGATAAATGAGACAAAGGGAGATGATTTTTTAAAAAACCGGATAGTAAAGCAAAAAATTTATAATTATAACCCTGTTGGATTCCAGGGATTTGCAATGAATATGAGAAAGCCGCCTTTTGATGATTTAAGGGTTCGCACGGCCATGGCACTTCTTCTTGACAGAAGAAAAATGAACAGCCTTTTGATGTATAATCAGTATTTTCTCCACAAATCCTATTTTGAAGACCTTTATACAAAAGAAAATCCATGCGCTAACGAGCTTGTTGAGTTAAACATAAAAAAAGCCTTGAATCTTTTCAGGCAGGCTGGCTGGCTGGTAAATCCGGCTAATGGTTTTCTTGAAAAAAACGGACAAAGATTTTCTTTTAAGTTTTTAACGAGAAGTTCTTCTTCAGAAAAATTTTTGGTAATTTACTCTGAAGATCTCAAAAAAGCAGGAATAGAGCTTATCATTGACAAAAAAGACTGGGCTGCATGGGCAAGAGATATGGATGAGTATAATTTTCAGATGACGTGGGCAGCAT
Source organism: Desulfobacteraceae bacterium (assembly GCA_030638305.1). The sequence goes on along the minus strand of DAOWEW010000065.1, from coordinate 1,705 downwards.
GGGGATCCGGTATTTTTAAAGACCCTGAGGGCATGTGGTCTTCAAAAGAGGCTGATAGAAAAGGCGGGAACAATATTACAGGTTTTAAAAATACCGGGGTTGATGAGTTGATTGAAAAGCAAAAAAGAATTTTTGATATAAAAAAACGTGATGAAATATATCGCAAGATTGATAAAATAATATATAATACTTTTCCATATGTGCTTCTGTGGAATATAGATTATACCAGACTTTTGTACTGGAACAAGTTTGGGACCCCTGCCACCGTGCTTTCTAAATACGGGAATGAGGGCAGCGCTTACTGGTACTGGTGGCTTGATGAAGATTCAGAGGCAGATTTACATGATGCTGTAATAAACAATTCCATGCTTCCGTGGAATAAACCTTCAATATATTTTGATGAAGTCTTTCAACAGTAAGTGGGAAATATAATAATTACTATTACCAGAAATTTGAAAACTCATTATGAGATTAACTCGGGGAGGCAGGCGCTTAAATTTAAGACTCAAACACATTTTTTTCTTGCTATACGAGTAAAATTTATTTATATTGACAAATTCATTAGGAACGTGGACGAATTAACTTCCACAAGTAGGCGCACAGATTTGGGTCAGATTTGTTCGATCTGCCCGATTTAAAATAGGCACAAAAGTTGATGGAATAGCGGGCCATTTCAATATTTTTGTGATTTGAGATCGGGCAAAGGTGGCCTGAAGCTGTGATGCATAGTTGGTGAAGTTATTTCGTTCACGTTCCTTATCAAATTAAGTTAAAAAACATCGGATAGATTTATTTTTATTTTTCTGATGAAGAGAAGGGGGCGAGGAGTTTGAAGGAAATTCAAGTCAAGGTTTTTGACAATGACCTTGAAAAGGCTATGCGTATTTTGAAAAAAAAGATTCAGAATGACGGCCTTTTTAAACGGCTGAAGCTGAAAAAAAGCTATGAAAAGCCAAGTGAACACAAACGTCGTAAACAGCGCGAAGCTTTAAGAAGACGGAGAATCACAGCTTCCAAGAGATACAGATAATAAAGTTATAAGGTCAAAAATAAATAAAACTTGAACCCGGCAAGAATATTAATTTTTGCCGGGTTTTTTTGTAACTATGGATTCAAATTACCATTACAATAAATGCATAGAGACCATGTACAGCCTGCAAAGGTTTGGGATCAAACTCGGCCTTTCAACCATTAGAAGCATGATGCATGGCCTGGGGAATCCTCAAAACAACTTTTTGTGCGTACACATTGCAGGAACAAACGGAAAAGGCTCAATTGCATCCTCCCTTGCTTCAATTCTTAAAGAATCAAATTACAGGGTAGGGCTGTATACTTCACCTCATCTTGTTCATTTTAATGAAAGGATACAAATAAACGACAAGCCTGTTTCAGATGAAAATATTGTTGAAGCATATGAAGCAGTAAAAAATGTATGCACAAATGTACTCACAGGAAAACGTGAGCCGACTTTTTTTGAATATTCTACCGCAATGGCACTTTATGAATTTGGAAGACAAAAAGTAGACTGGGCTGTAATAGAAACAGGAATGGGAGGAAGGCTTGACGCAACCAACATTATAAAACCCGCTTTATCCATAATTTCCAACATATCACTTGAACACAGAACGTACCTTGGGAACACCATAAAAGAAATTGCCGGTGAAAAAGGCGGAATAATAAAAAATAACGTACCTGTTGTAATCGG
>DAOWEW010000083.1 GCA_030638305.1 Desulfobacteraceae bacterium | reverse complement strand
TTCTCATAATCTGACAGATCATATCTCATTAAGTGAACTGTTTGAGGAATTAAACCGTATAATTGAATTCAAAAAAATTGTTATCTTTATAGACGAATTCGATGGCATTCCAATAAACGAACTGGAAAATTTTCTGACAACCCTAAACAATGACTGGAGAAGTCAGCACACCGCAAAAATGCCTGGTAGAGGGCAAAGAGATCTTGAGTTTTAATATTGGGATAGGACGGGTATAGCCTATAAGATAATGAACCACTGGTAATAAAAATGAAAAAAATTGCTTATATTTTATTAGGATTGTTTTATGCGTGCAGCGTTTTTGCAGAACCGATTTCAAAGGAAGATGTGCCCGAGCCTTTAAAACCATGGATTGGCTGGGTACTGCATGGCGAGAAAGATGGGGTTATTCCAAAACCGGGCCCTCTGGACCCGGTTTTTTATTGATTGGGTTATGGCATTGCCCGAGGAATTGGAAGAGCAATTGTGGACCGAGATTCAAAAAATTGAGGAGGAAGAGAAGATGGGATATATTTCCAGGATTCTGTTCATCCAATGTTTGCTATTTTGACCACAGAGCAGCTTGAAGAACTGGGAGAATTGTTCGTTGATGCTAAGAGTTTGGATGAAATTCGGGGGTGGGCGAAAGAAAAACGGTTGGCCAAGGCTCAATAGTGGTTGTATAATCTGTCCGTTGAAACCGATTCGGCCTTCTTATTAAAAGTTTACATAATATACCTTATCGGACGTTATCGAAATATATTAAAAATTTACTCTATATTTCGGAGCGAGGTAATCTGTAGATTAAAAACATTGAATGAAATTCTTATCTGTGATAATTGTAATAAACAAAGACTTGGTTCACTATTAACCAAAGGATAACAAAGATAACAAGGTTGAGCTTTGAACTTTTGAACCCTGAAACCTGTCACTTTAGATATGAGCCAGAACTTAAGAAAAATATATACAGTCTCTGAGTTAACATCAGAAATTAAATCTTTACTTGAAGAAAACTTTCCTTTTGTCTGGATATCAGGTGAAATATCAAATTTAAGCACACCTGTTTCCGGGCATTATTATTTTACTTTAAAAGATGAAAATGCCCATATAAGAGCCGTGATGTTTCGTGGTCAGAACAGAAAACTAAAATTTATGTTTGAAGATGGGTTAAGCATTATTGGATTAGGCAGGATAAATCTTTATGCGCCTCGTGGAACTTATCAAATTATATTTGAATATATTGAGCCAAAAGGTATTGGCGCTTTACAGCTTGCTTTTGAAAAACTAAAAATACGCCTTTCCGAGGAAGGGCTTTTTGACGATAAATATAAAACCCCCCTTCCCTTTTTGCCAAATAAAATTTCTGTAATTACATCTCCAACCGGCGCTGTAATTCATGATATTATAGATATTATTAACAGGCGTTTTTATAATATTCCTATTGAAATCATACCTGTTAAAGTTCAAGGTGATGGCTCTATTCTGGAAATTGTTTCAGCTTTTGATATTGTAAATAAACTTGCTGAATCTGATGGCAGCGCTGAAGTGGTAATTCTTGCAAGAGGCGGTGGCTCTATTGAAGATCTTGCTGCATTTAATTCTGAGGAAGTTGCAAGAGCCATATTTACATCGAAGATTCCTGTAGTTTCTGCTATTGGACATGAAACCGATTATACAATATCTGATTTTGTTGCTGATCTTAGAGCGCCTACTCCTTCTGTTGCAGCCGAGCTTGTTGTTCCACTTAAGAATGAACTCAAAAATAGATGTGATGAAATGTTTAAAAATTTAATCTCAAGAATATATAATAATATTGAGAGATTAAATAGTATTTTAAAAGAAATGAATACACGCCTTGTTGATCCTGGAAAAAATATCCAGGATTTCATACTAAGAATTGATGATTGTATAAATAGATTAATCAAATCTATTTATAATGTTATAAATAAATGGCGTGATCAGCTTATGTGGATGACCAAAAGTTTATATGCAAATAGTCCTTATAAACATATCAATAATCTTGGTGTAACACTTAAACGATTAAATCACAACCTACTGTCATCTATAGATATATATATACAAAACAAACATTCGATAACAATTGTGCTTGCTTCAAGGCTGAATGACTTAAGTCCGGTTGCTATACTGGATCGTGGTTATAGTATAACGAGAACTATTCCTGATGCAGTCGTTGTAAGAGATCCAAAAACAGTAAATCCAGGTCAGGAGCTTGAGGTAAGGCTATCTAAAGGTTCTTTAATTTGTCGTGTAGAAGGAAAATCAGAAAATGGCCAAGATAAGTTTTGAAAAATCTTTAAAACAGCTTGAGGAGATAGTTCAGGAAATTGAATTCGGGAATCTGCCTCTTGAGAAAGCTATGAAAAAATTTGAAGAAGGTGTTAAACTTTCAAAATATTGTTCTGAAAAACTGGATGAAACTGAAAAAAAGATTAGTATTTTATTGCATGATAATAATGGTGATATAACTGAAGAACTTTTCATGCCTGAGAATGAAGCAAAAAATGATTAAAAATCCGGCAGTTAGGATTCGCCCAAAAATAATTTCACAGCGAGTCCTTAGTTTTGATCTGAATTCATACCTTAGTTTAAAGCGTAAAAATGTTAATACTTTTATTGATGAAATTCTGAATAATACCGCGAATTCCAGCCGTATTGTTCAAGCAATGCATTATTCTCTTATGGCCGGTGGAAAGCGAATAAGGCCCATCCTGTGTATGGCAGCCTCTGAAGCTGTAGGAGGAAATGCAGATGATGTTTTGCCCGCAGCCTGCGCTATTGAAATGCTCCACACTTATTCTCTAATCCATGACGATCTGCCTGCAATGGATAATGATGATTTGCGAAGGGGAAAGCCAACGTGTCACGTAGCATTTGACGAAGCTACGGCTATTCTCGCAGGTGATGCACTTCTTACTTTGGCCTTCCGGATTCTTTCATCAATTAATGTGATTGATGAAAATACGTCATCAAACCGGCTGAAAGTTATAGATAAAATTTCATTTGCTGCAGGGTACAACGGCATGATAGAGGGGCAAATGAGAGATATAGCATCAGAAGGCAGTTTGCTTTCTCTAAAAGAACTTGAAGACATGCATTCCCTGAAAACAGGAGCCCTTATTGAAGCTTCAATATTTTCCGGAGCTTTATCAGGCGGTGGAAGTCCGAAGCAAATTGATCAGCTTGAAATTTATGCAAAAAATATAGGTCTTGCATTTCAGGTTGCTGATGACATCCTTAATGTAGAAGGCGATCCTGTTGTTATGGGAAAGGCTACAGGCACTGATAGTGCACGGGGGAAAATCACGTACCCGTCTATAATGGGATTAAACAAATCCAAAGAATTTGCAAAAAAACTTATACATAATGCCTTGCAAGCTCTTGATGATTTTGATAATAATTCTGATTCGCTCCGGGCTATCGGATATTATATAATTGAAAGGGAAAAATAAGGAACGTGGACGAAATAACTTCATCTGTAATGTGCAATGTATACGTTTAAAGAATACAAAAAAACCTATTAAAATATATGAAATAAATAGGAGCTATAATCGTTTTGAGTTTAATAGAAAAAATCAATTCTCCTTCAGACTTAAAAAGTCTTTCACGGTCGGATCTCCCTGTTCTTGCTGCAGAAATACGCGAACTTATAGTTGATGTTGTATCTAAAAACGGCGGGCACCTGGCGTCAAGTCTTGGTGCTGTTGAGCTTGCTATTGCAATCCATTATGTTTTTGATACTCCTGATGATAAAATAATCTGGGACGTAGGGCACCAGGCTTATGCGCACAAGCTCATTACAGGACGCAGAGAACAGTTCCATACACTTAGACAATACCAGGGATTGTGCGGATTTACGCGTATGAGCGAAAGCCCTTATGATGCATTTTCAACCGGACACAGCAGCACATCTATATCCGCAAGCCTTGGTATGGCTTGTGCCAAACGTTTGAAAAATGATACTTCAAAAGTTATAGCAGTTATAGGGGATGGTTCCATGACTGCAGGGCTGGCTTATGAAGGATTAAATCAGGCTGGAGACATTCATAAGGATCTTATTGTTATTTTTAATGACAATGAAATGTCAATTTCCAAGAATGTCGGTGCGTTATCATCTCTATTAAGCAGAACATTTTCTGTAAAATATTTGCAGAATTTTAAAAAAGAGCTGGGCGATTTTCTTAAATCATTACCAAAAATCGGTGACGATGTATATAAATTTGCAAAGCGTTCAGAGGAATCTTTAAAAAATTTGATAACTCCCGGAATATTGTTTGAAGCATTCAACTTTGAATATTTTGGCCCCATAAATGGCCACAAACTTAATCACCTTATAGATATACTCAATAATATCAAACATCTCAAGGAACCTGTCCTTCTTCATGTCACTACAAAAAAGGGCAAGGGGTATCCTCCTGCTGAAAAAAATCCAGTCTATTTTCATGGTGTTGGAAGTTTCGAAGTTAAGACCGGCAATTGTATTAAGAAAAAAAGCCCTATTCCTTCTTATACTGAAGTGTTTGGCAATACCTTGGTGGAACTGGCGAAAAAAGATAATAAAATTATTGCCGTAACTGCTGCCATGCCCGAAGGAACCGGTTTGTCTATATTTGCGAAGACCTATCCTGAAAGGTTTTTTGATGTCGGAATTGCTGAACAGCATGGTGTTACTTTTGCTGCAGGTCTGGCTGCAGAGGGATTTAAACCTGTGGTGTCAATATATTCTACTTTTTTGCAACGGGCATATGACCAGATATTACATGATGTATGTATAGAAGCCCTTCCTGTGATTTTTGCGGTTGATCGGGGAGGTATTGTAGGCGAAGATGGAGCTACACATAATGGTTTGTTTGATTTATCTTATCTCAGAAGCCTCCCCAATATGGTAGTAATGGCTCCAAAAGATGAAAATGAATTGCGTCAAATGCTTGTAACTTCTCTTGGCCACAATGGCCCGATTGCCTTTCGTTATCCGCGTGGAAGAGGAACAGGCGTAGATATTTCAAAGGATATTGTCCCGTTACCGATTGGTAAGGGAGAAGTTCTTAAAGAAGGTAGAGACATACTTATATTGGCTATAGGCAGATCTGTTTGTGAAGCTCTTTCTGCGTATTCAACGCTATCTGAAGAACATAATATATCATCTACTGTTGTAAACTGTCGTTTTGTAAAACCTCTTGATACTGAATTGATAACTTCTCTTGCAAGAAAAATACCGCGAATAATAACTATTGAAGAAAATGTAAAACAGGGTGGATTTGGCAGTGCCATTCTCGAATGCCTGAATGATGAAGGCATAACCTCATTTCATCTTAAACGTATGGGTATACCTGATATTTTTGTTGAGCACGGTGAGCAGGAACTTCTCAGATCTAAATACAACATAGATGCACCCGCCATAGTAAATGCCGCCCGGAAACTTATGAATCAATGTTAATGAACGGTTGTCGGTTCACAGTTTTTTCAACCGATAACCGTAAAAAGAGAGTTTTGCAAAAGTCTCGAAAAAAAATAAGACTTGATGTGTTACTTGTTGAAAAAGAATTAGTACCCAGTCGTCAACGTGGCTGTGCCCTGATAATGGCAGGCAAGGTTTTTGTAAATAATCAGCGAATAGATAAACCTGGCGTTTTGGTATCTAAAGATGACGACATCGTTCTGAAAGGAACGGATATCCCATATGTAGGCAGAGGGGGGCTTAAACTTGAAGAAGCATTGAAATCTTTTAAAATAAAAGTTGACGGCCTTGTATGTCTTGATGTCGGTGCATCTACCGGTGGATTTACAGACTGTTTGCTGCAACATGGCGCTTCTTGTGTTTTTGCCGTAGATGTCGGATATGGACAGCTTGACTGGAAGCTGAGGCAAGATCCAGGAGTTGTTATTATAGAACGTACAAATATTCGAAATATGCCAGATGATGCCCTGCCCCAACTTGTGGATCTCGTTGTTATAGATGTTTCCTTTATCTCACTCAAAATTGTTGTACCTTCAGTAATTAAGTTTTTAAAACAGGATTCCAGGATTATTGCGCTGATAAAGCCTCAGTTTGAAGTTGGAAAAGGCAAGGTTGGAAAAGGAGGTATAGTGCGCAATTCTGATCTTCATAACGAAGTTATAAAGGATCTTACGGAATTTTTCAATAAAACAGGCCTGAAATGCGAGCTGGTCATTCCTTCTCCAATATCTGGATCCAAAGGGAACAAGGAATTTTTAATCTTGATTTATCCAGGCTAAACATATAAAAAGTATTTTTTTGTTTGATTCAAATAATTCAATCAGAGAGGAGTTTAAATGAGTGAAATGGTTAAACAATTAAGAAACATTGCTCTCGTTGCCCATGGGGGCGCCGGAAAAACTTCGCTGGCGGAAGTCCTGCTGTATAATGCTGGAGTTGTCACACGAATGGGACGTGTTGAAGATGGTAATACCGTGATGGACTTTGAGCCGGAAGAGCTTAAACGAACAATGAGTTTAAGCAGTGGATTTCACCAATACGACTGGAAGAAACAAAAAATTAGTATCATTGATACACCGGGTGATCAGAACTTTTTCTCGGATAGCAGGATCTGTATGCAGGCCGCTGATGGTGTGGTTGTTGTTATAGATGGTGCTGATGGTGTGAAAGTACAGACCGAAATGGCATGGGATTTTGCCGGTGAATTGGATCTGCCTTGTGTTATTTTCATAAATAAACTGGACAGGGAGCGGGCGGATTTTTTTCGTACCTTTAAAGATGCTGTAGATACTTTTGAACCAAAACCGATTATTCTTCAACTTCCAATAGGTGCTGAATCAGAATTTAAAGGAGTTGTCGATCTTATCAGAATGAAAGCTTATACATATGATAGTGAAGGCAAGGCAAAAGAGATTGATATACCATCAGATATGCAGGAGTTGGCAGAGAGTGAACATGAAGCGCTTGTTGAAAATATTGCTGAGGCTGATGATGAACTTCTCGAAAGATATCTTGAAGGCGAAACCTTGTCTGATAATGATATTGAGGCGGCTTTAAGAAAGGGAATTTTATCAAGGACATTTGCGCCTGTGCTTTGTGGTTCCGCAACAAAAAATATAGGGATAGATATTGTTTCAGATTTTATTGTCAATTGTATGCCTTCGCCACTTGACAGGGGTCCCATAATCGGAACGGATCCGTCGGGCGAAAATGAAATCAAATGTTATCCGGATCCTGATGCACCTTTTTCCGCGTTTGTAGTTAAAACAGTGGCGGATCCATATGCCGGCCGTCTTACAATATTCAGAATTGTTTCAGGTTCGCTTGGGTCAGATGGCACCTTCTATAATTCAAATAAAGACTCAAAAGAAAGATTCAACCAGCTTTTAATGATTACCGGCAAAGAACAGAAATCAATTAACGAAGCAGGCCCGGGAGCTATTGTTGCCGTAGCTAAACTTAAAGATACTACTACCGGTGATACGCTTTGCAGTGAAAGTGATAAAGTAAAATTCAAATGTGTGGAACCACTTCCAACACTTATTTCGTTTTCTCTTGAATCCAAGACAAAGGGAGATGAAGATAAAATTTTTATTTCTCTTTCAAAGTTATTAGAAGAAGACACTGCTTTAAAACTTAACAGAAACTCTGAAACAAAAGAAATTCTCTTATCGGGAAGGGGGCAAGTCCATATTGAGGCCACTATTGAAAAGCTTAAAAGAAAGTTCGGAGTGGAAGTCCTTTTAAATATTCCGAAAGTTCCCTATAAAGAGACAATCAAAAAAAAGGTGCGTGTTCAGGGAAAACACAAAAAACAGTCAGGCGGACATGGTCAGTATGGCGACTGCTGGATTCAGCTTGAACCTTTGGAACGAAGCAAGGGATTTGAGTTTGTTAATGCTATCGTTGGTGGCGCAATACCTAAAACTTACATCCCTGCTGTGGAAAAAGGAATACTGGAAGCCTGTCAGAAAGGAATCCTTGCCGGGTTCCCATGTGTTGATTTTAAAGTTACCCTTGATGATGGTTCATATCATGCGGTAGATTCTTCTGAAATGGCCTTTAAGGTTGCAGGTTCTCTTGCATTTAAAAAAGCTGTCGAAGAGGCAAAACCGGTTCTCCTGGAACCTGTAATGAAGGTTTCAATAATTACACCCGATGAATTTATGGGAGATATCATGGGTGATCTGAACAGCAGACGAGGCAGGGTGCTGGGCATGGATAACAAGGGTAAAAATCAGGTCATAAATGCCCACGTGCCTATGGCCGAATTTTTAACCTATGCACCGGATCTTAATTCCATGACAGGCGGTCGTGGAACATTTTCAATGGAATTATCACATTATGACGAAGTCCCTGCTCAGATATCGCAGAAAATTATAGAAGAGATAACTAAAAACAAGAAATAATGGTAACGGTTTACAGTTTACAGTTCTATGTTTTGAACAACCGTGAACTGTGAACCGTTACACCCCCCTGCCCTGCTTTGTTCTCACCAATGACTGATACACCCCATAAGTACCGGAGGTGATATTAAAATGAATCCGATAAATACTATTTTAAAGAACACAAGAATGAGAACCAAGATTCTTGTGGCAACCATAATGGTTGTAGGATTCTTTATGGGACTAAGTCTCTATAAAAGTTTGGCCATACATAAAGAAACCGCCATGAATCAGGTAGCCCGTTCATCAGATCATCTGCTTGAGAGTATTTATAGTGGAATTAAATTCCCTATGTCAGTGGGCGACAGCAAAACTATCAGAGAGCAGATGAAGGACATAAAAAAACATATGGAGGGTGTTCAGGTATATATTTCCGACTTTCTAAAGATGATTATCTATGCTTCCGAAGACAAGCGAATCAGCAAAAGCATGACACAATATCTTTATGCAAGCAAATCACGTAATGCCCTGGCCGAATCTTTATTGACCGGTTATGCTCCGGATATATCCTTTCCCGAAATTAAAAACCATACCCCATATCTTATAACAATAAAACCTATCCTTAATGAAGACTCCTGCCATCATTGCCATGGTTCTGTCAGAAAAGTTCTCGGTGCTATGATCATCAAGCAGCCCCTCAAAGAGGTGTTTGCTGCTATCGGCAATACCCGTAACAGTCTTATTTTTTATTTTATTGCCGAAATCATTGGGATAATTGTGGTCATAAACTTTTTCTTCTCAAGGCTGGTTACTAAGCGAATTCAGCACTTGAGAGCAAAAACCGATCAGGTGGCTGGTGGAGATGTCACCGTTGTAGTACATGATGATCATAAAGATTCAATTGGAGGGCTATCACGCAACTTCGACCTCATGGTAAAAAGCATACGTGACAGGATGGAGTATGCCAACAGCCTTAAACTCGGGATTTCCGATCCCTTCTTCACTGTCGATCCTGAGATGAAGGTGGTATTCATTAATGAGGCTGCAGAGCGACTGACAGGCATGTCCAGTGAAGAGGCAATTGGAATGCCCTGTTGTGAAGTGTTCCATAGTTCTGCCTGCGAACAACAGTGTCCTGTAAAAAGGGCTCTGGAAACCGATGAAGTCACGGTAGGCCAACGGGTAACCCTAAAAAATCGAAAAGGCCGCAATATCCCTGCGATGTCCAGTTCCGCTCTTCTGAAGGATTCCTCGGGAAAAGTTCTGGGGGGATTTGAGATTCTCCGCGATTTAACTGCCGAAGTGGAAGCGGAAGAGAGACTTCAGGATGCGTACTTCCGGGAAGAAAAGGCCAAACAGGCTGCCGAAGCTGCCACCAGAGCCAAGAGTGAGTTTTTGGCTAATATGAGCCATGAAATTCGGACACCCATGAACGGGGTCATTGCCGCCGCAGAGCTGGCGCTATCCGAAAAAATGTCTCCCAGGGCAGAGCGCTATCTGGAAATAATACAATCTTCCGCTTATTCCCTGCTTGGAATCATCAATGACGTCCTGGATTTTTCAAAAATCGAAGCTGATAAGCTTGACCTGGAAACACGCCCGTTTTTGTTAGACGAGGTAATAGATAGAATAACGGACGTGTTTATGAGTGAGGCTGCCGAAAAGAGGATCGAACTCCTTGTTGATATTGATCTTGAAGCGCCAAATGCCCTGATCGGCGACCCCCTTCGCCTTCAACAAATCCGCAAAAATCTGGTAAGCAATGCTGTTAAATTCACGGATATTGGAGGGATCATTCTTGTGAGA
>DAOWEW010000125.1 GCA_030638305.1 Desulfobacteraceae bacterium | reverse complement strand
TAACCTTGAAGAGATATACAACCATCTTGACGCTCTTATTGAAAAGAAATTAATCATAAAAAAAGATATGCCAAGAGGCACCTTCTACACCTTAAAGACGGGTGCAATACAAAAAAATGACATAGAACAAAACGTGACCATTCCGGTACTGGGAAGTACCAATTGAATGATGAATGTCGAACAGGGAATATCGAATATCGAAGTGTGGATGCCTTTTTTTAAAATTATTAAGTACCTTTCTTCGTAATTCGACATTCCCTGTTCAACATTCAACATTTAATCAGCATATTCAATGGCTAAAAATATTATCATCAATGATGCAACTTTTTTGTATTGCACCCCTTAAAGACCGGATGAGTAGCATTTTAAATGCGTTTACTCTGATTACCGGCTCAAAGCTATTGTTGTTTAATTTACATTATGTTACAAAATACAGCAAACCGTCCTAAAAAGTCGTTTCATGGTTTATTGAAAGTTTATTGAAAAAACCGTGAACTGTAAACCATTACAACAAGGAGATGTTGATTATGCCGGTTTTTCAGTGGAAAGGGAAAAACAAAAAAAATGAGATTAAGAAAGGGGAAATGGATGCCGCCAATGAAGAGACTGTAAAAACCAGTCTTAACAGACTCAACATAACTCCAACAAAGATCAAGCAAAAACCAAAAGATCTGCTTGAGAACATTGCCTTTTTCCAACCTAAAGTTCAACAATCCGATGTAATAATCTTTTGCAGGCAGTTTTCCACTATGATCGACGCGGGGCTTCCGATAATTCAGTGCCTTGAAATACTCTATTCTCAGCAGGAAAACAAAACATTTAAAAAAATATTGAAAAATATAAAAGAATCTGTTGAAGGCGGAGAAACCCTTGCAGATGCTTTAAAAAAGTATCCTGGACAATTTGACAATCTCTTCGTAAACATGATTGCCGCCGGTGAAGCAGGCGGCATACTTGATACTATTCTGAAAAGGCTGTCGCATTACATGGAAAAGGCGGCAAAACTTAAAAGCCAGGTGAAAGGCGCAATGATATACCCGCTCATAACGGTTATAATAGCTATAGTTGTAATCGCCGTAATAATGGTATTTGTTATTCCGGTATTTAAAGATATGTTTGAAGGCATGGGAGGCACCCTGCCACTTCCCACTCTAATTGTTGTTGCTATGAGTGATTTTGTAAAAAACAATATACTGTATATAATAGGAGGTTTCGGTTTAATAATATTCACCCTGAAAAAGTTTTATAATACTGAAAAAGGAATGATTATTTTAGATGCCTTATCGCTCAAACTACCGGTATTCGGAATGCTGATACGCAAAGTCGCTGTAGCCAAGTTCACGCGAACCATGAGTACTATGCTTACCAGTGGAGTGGCAATTCTGGACGCACTTACTATCGTAGCAAAAACAGCAGGAAACAAAACAATTGAAAAAGCCATATACGACGTACGTTCCGGCATAGAAGAGGGTCGTACAATGGCTGCCCCTCTTGCTGAAAGTGAAGTCTTTCCTTCGATGGTATGCCAGATGATAGAGGTCGGCGAAACAACCGGCGCTCTGGATAACATGCTGGAAAAGATTGCTGATTTTTATGACGATGAAGTTGATCAGGCAGTTGAAAACATGACAGCAATGATAGAGCCGTTTATGCTGGTTTTTCTGGGTGTTACCATTGGGGGGCTCGTTATTGCAATGTATCTGCCCATATTCAAAATGGCCTCTATTGTAGGATGATGATGATGGATAATGGATAATGGATAATGGATAATGGATAATGTAGTAGTAGGGGCACGATGCTTCGTGCCCCTACGTTGCCCCCTACATAAATCTTGACACACAGTTATAAATTGGTTAATAGATTCGGCTTGACTTTTTTTGTAATAGTTTAGCCTCAAAAATAATTATCTTAAAAGCAGCTATTGAGTGAAAATGGATAAAACAAGCGACACAATTGAGAGACGAAGAAAAAAACTAACTGAGTTAAAAAACAATAATATTGATCTGTTCCCAAATGATTTTATTGTTTCCCAAACAGTGAAGGATTTGAGAGATACCATAGAAGAGTCACCACATTCTATTGAAGAAGATGATACTGTTTTTTCCGTTGCAGGCCGAATGATGGCTATTAATCGTTTTGGAAAGGCATCTTTTATCAGGTTCAGGGATAGAACAGGACAGTTCCAGGCATATATCAGAAAAGATAAAATAGGTGACAGTGCTTACGATATATTTAAAAAGCTGGATATCGGTGATTTTGTGGGATTAAAAGGAGGGGTCTTCAAAACCAGAACCGGCGAATGGACACTTGCGGCCGATGAGCTGAAGCTTATCACAAAAGCAATAAGGCCTCTTCCGGAAAAATTTCACGGACTTAAAGATCCTGAAAAGCGTTATCGCCAGCGTTATATTGATTTAATTATGAATTCGAATGTGCGCGAAATATTTATAAAAAGAAGCCGGATAATTCAGGCTGTACGTACATTTTTTCTTGATAGAGATTTTCTGGAAGTAGAAACTCCTATGATGCAGCCTATCCCTGGCGGGGCAGAGGCTACACCATTTGTAACTCACCACAATGCGCTTGATATGGATCTTTTTCTGCGCATTGCCCCTGAGCTGTATTTAAAACGACTTGTTGTAGGTGGTTTTGAAAGAGTTTTCGAGATAAACAGAAATTTCAGGAATGAAGGGATTTCAACCAGGCATAATCCTGAATTTACAATGCTGGAGTTCTATCAGGCATATGCAACCCACGATGAGCTTATGAATCTGACAGAAGAAATGTTTGGTTACATGGCCAGTGAGGTTACAGGATCAACACAGATAACGTACCAGGTCCATACCATTGATCTGGGAGGTAAGTGGAACAGGATGACCCTTGCATATGCTTTGGAGACAATTGGAGGTGTGGAGCCCGGTCTTTTAAAAGATAAGGAAAAACTCCTTGAATTTGCCTCTTCAAAGTCAATCAAAATTACAAAAACCAGGTATATCGGAAAGATAATAGCAAAGCTGTTCGATGTTCTGGTTGAACCAAAATTAATACAGCCGACATTCATAACAGAATATCCTGTAGAGATTTCTCCTCTTTCCAGAAAGAACGTAAATGATAGCGAACTTACAGACAGATTTGAACTTTTCATTGCAGGCCATGAAATTGCAAATGGATTTTCGGAAATCAACGATCCTGATGACCAAAAAAGTCGGTTCCTTCAGCAGGTTGCAGACAGAGATGCGGGTAATGAAGAAGCACACTTTATGGATGAAGATTACATAGAAGCGCTTGAATACGGCATGCCTCCTGCGGCAGGCGAGGGAATAGGAATAGACAGAGTTGCAATGCTCCTTACAGATTCCGCCTCTATCCGTGAAGTTATTCTTTTTCCGCATATGAAGCCAAAATAACAGTTTACAGTTTACAGTTCACGGTTAAAATGCTTCAGTCGTTGTATAGTTCATTTAAAAAACTGTGATCTGTAAACCGACAACCGAATTTATTATGTCTTTTGAATTTTTCATAGGAAGTCGCTATCTCAGGACTAAACAGAAACAAGCCTTTATTTCGCTGATCACCATTCTTTCCATAGCTGGCGTTACAGTTGGGGTTATGGCTCTGATTGTAGTGATTGCCGTCATGACCGGCTTTGAATACGACCTTAAATCTCGCATACTTGGAGTGGAATCGCATATAGTTATTATGCGTCATAACGTCCCTTTTTCAGACTATCGCAATATCCTGGAACATGTAGAAAATACCGACGGAGTTGAAGCAGCCACGCCTTTTATTAATTCCCAGGTTATACTTCGTTCATCATTATCGTTATCAGGCGCTGTTTTAAGAGGGATAGATCCTGCTTCTGCGAACAAAGTTATAAAAAATCTTGACACGGTTTCTTTGAAAAATCTTATTGAAACAGATCAAAAAGAAAGTACATCCATTGCCATGCCTTCTATAATTTTAGGCAAAGAACTTGCTAAAAATTTAGGAGTAATGCAGGGCGATCCTGTTTACCTGATATCACCGAGGGGAATGATTTCTCCCATAGGGCACATACCGACGATGAAACGGTTTAAAGTGGCAGGCTTGTTCGAGTCGGGCATGTATGAATACGACAGAACGCTGGCTTACATACACATAAAAGACGCTCAGAAAATTTTGCGCCTCGGAGATTCCGTAAATGGAATTGAAGTCCGTGTCAACGATATTTACAATGCCCGAAATATTGCGGGCAAAATAGTTAAAAAACTTGGCTTCCAGTACTGGGCAAGGGATTGGATGCAGATGAATCAGAACCTGTTTTCAGCGCTCAAGCTGGAAAAAACGGTTATGTTTATTATCCTGGCGCTTATTGTTCTTGTTGCGGCCTTTAACATAGCCAGCATGCTCATCATGATGGTTATGGAAAAGACCAAGGATATTGCTATCTTAAAAGCCATGGGTGCTACAGATAAAAGCATCAGAAAAATTTTTGTCCTTAAAGGTACAGTGATAGGATCTATAGGAATCTTTTTGGGAGTTTGCATGGGATTTCTTTTGTGTACAGTGTTAAAGCATTATCAGTTTATCGAACTTCCAGGCGATGTGTACTACATTACAACTCTTCCCGTAAAGCTTGAGCTTTTAGATGTCGTTATGATAGCCTCTGCAGCAATGGCAATCAGTTTTCTATCGACACTCTATCCCGCAAGACAGGCATCCAAGCTTGATCCTGTTGAGGCACTCCGTTATGGTTAACAATGATTCTGTTTCAAATTATTTAATAGCTGCCAGGGGCATCTGCAAGGGCTTTAATAACACTAGCAATGGTAGTATTAATATCCTGATGGATTTAAATTTTAATCTGAATATCGGTGAAACAATAGCTGTCGTTGGTGCATCCGGAATTGGAAAGTCGACTTTTCTACATATACTCGGAACTCTTGATCGGCCTGACAGCGGAAATCTTTTTTTTAAAGGAGATGATATTTTTCTCTTTAACAATGATAAATTAGCTCGATTTCGCAACAAATTTATCGGCTTTGTTTTCCAGTTTCATCATCTTCTCCCTGAGTTCACTGCTATTGAAAATACAATGATGCCCGCACTTATCAAAGGTCTGAGCAAAGATAGTGCCAGAGAAGCCGCAGAAAAAATACTGGTAAGGGTCGGATTAAGAGACAGGCTTTTTTACAGGGTAGGAAAACTATCAGGAGGCGAACAGCAGAGAGTTGCTCTGGCAAGGGCATTAATCCTCAGACCCGCTGTTCTCCTTGCTGATGAGCCTACCGGTAATCTTGACAAAAAAAACAGCGAACAGGTTCACGAACTTTTTTTGGAGCTGAATAAGGAATTTCAGATGGCATTGGTTGTGATAACACACAACCTTGAGCTTGCATCACGCATGTCGCAGAGCCTGACAATTATTGATGGAAAACTTGTAAAAACGAGATAACTATTGTGTATATGCAAAAATGTTTAAAACCACTAATAATAGCAATTATTTTACTTCTTCCGGCCGGAGTATGTTCTCTGGAAACGGTCCGGGTTTTAGTCCTGCCTTTTGAAATCCACGCACAAAAAGAGCTTAAACCAAAAGTCCCCATAGCAGAAAAAGTTTCAAAGCCCGAACCTTCTCAGTATTATATACTGACATCAAACATGAATCTGCGTGAAGAAAGCAATACAAACAGCAGAATTAAACTGTTGATGAAAAAAGGTGAAAAATTTCAAATCTTAGATGAACGTGAATGTGGTAAATTGAACCAGTGGCATTATATAAAAACCGGAACAGGTTTAAAGGGATGGTTCTGTGGAATTTATAACAAAAAAATCAGGTTTGAAAAAAAGGTTGAAGAGACTCCTCCTTCTATAGGAACTGAAATCCAGGAAGTATTAAAAAACCATTTTAAACAAAATGGCGCTATTGTGATAGAAACCGATAGCATTCCTGATTTCGCATTGGAAAATCAACCCAAAAGCGTATCCGGAATCAGGAATCTCGGCATTAAGGCC
>DAOWEW010000036.1 GCA_030638305.1 Desulfobacteraceae bacterium | reverse complement strand
CGAAGCCAGCTTTTTGACGGGTCAAGGGTTAAAAGCTTTGTCAGGGATGCGTTAAAATCCGATATTGTTATAGTAACGCTGCACGGTGGAAAAGCATCGTGTCCCTGTTTTGATGAACTGGTAAATGCGTTTGATGAAAAAAGGAAAGATGGTGAAAAGGTTCCGTATTTCCATATCCAGCCTGTCGGCAGTGATGAAGATGCTGTTTTTTTATCTGAAAAATATGCAGATGGATTTGGTTCAGAAACATGGGAGACCATAAACAAATATTATGTCAATGGCGGGCCCATTAATTTCAGCGAGATGTTTACTTACATTCATAATATTTTGTTTCAAAAAAACGAGCCCTGCCAGGCGCCGCAAAAGCTTCCCCAGGAAGGGATTCATCATCCTGATTTTTTATCCCCACCTTCCATTGACGAGTATTTTGAAAAAAAGATTGACCCGGATAAGATAGTGGTGGGGATCTGGTTTTATCAGACCTACTGGCTGAATAACAATGTGGAGCATATAAACGCAATTATCAAAGAAGTTGAGAAACAGGGCGCGTGCGCTATTCCTGTCTTTCATATCCGGCAAAAGGATACAATTCTTGGAAATCACGGGGCTGATTACATTGCGGAAAATTTTTTCATGAAAAATGGGAAACCTGTAATCGACGTGCTTGTCAATCCCATGATGTTTTCACTTACCATAGCCTCGCCCGATTATAAAACGCTTCTGACAAAGCTTGGTGTTCCGTTCATACAGGCCATGGGAAGCATGAGCCCTTACAAGGTCTGGAAGGAGGGTGTTCAGGGAATGTCCACAATGGATGTTTCCTTTTGCGCGGCACAACCGGAATTTGACGGAGCTCTGATTAATGTTCCTGTTTCAACAAGAGAGGAGACTGCTGTTGATCCGGTAACAGGCGCTCTTATATCTAAAAACATGCCGATCCCTGAGAGAATTGAAAGGATGGTCTCCATCTCTCTTAACTGGGCCAGGCTGCGCAGGAAAAAGAATGCGGAAAAAAAGATTGCTATTATATTTCACCACTATCCCCCGAGAAATGACCGTATCGGATGTGCGGCAGGGTTAGACAGCTTTGCAAGCGTAAAGCTTTTGCTGGAGCGAATGAAAGAAGAAGGTTACCGTATAGAACGGACTTATGAGACCGGAGATGAAATGGCAAAAGAACTTGTCTCCGGGATGACGTGTGATCAACGCTGGCTGACTCCTGAAAAGCTGGCGGAAAGAGCTGAAGCCCATGCCGGTCCCGAAGATTTTCCTGCGTGGCACAAAGCTTTGCCTAAATCAATACGGGAAAAAATGACAGAGGACTGGGGCGAAATGCCCGGTGATCTTTTTGTTCATGACGGTAAGCTCCATTTTCCCGGGGTTTTTAATGGAAATATATTTCTTGGCATTCAACCCCCGCGCGGCTATCTGGAAAATATAGACAAAATATATCACGACATGTATCTGTCACCGCCTCACCATTATTTGGCATATTACAGGTGGATAAAACATGTGTTTAAAGCAGACGCTGTAATGCATGTGGGCAAACACGGCTCCCTGGAATGGCTCCCCGGAAAAGCGCTTGGCCTGAGCGAAGAATGCTATCCTGATCTTTCTATAATGGATCTGCCAAATGTGTATCCTTATATAATCAATGATCCCAGCGAGGGCACCCAGGCAAAGCGCCGTTCCTACTGCTGTATTATTGATCACTTGACCCCGGCATTCACTAATGCGGATCTTTATGAAGAACTTTCAAAAGTGGAAAATCTTCTTAAGGAGTACCATGATGCAAAGCAGGAAGATCCCGGCAAACTGCCGATTCTCAGCCCCATGATCTGGGAGGCGGTTGTTGAAGCCAGCCTGGATAAAGACCTTGAAATATCAAAAGAAGATGCTTTAAAGGATTTCGACTCTTTTCTGGAACAGCTTCACGCCTATCTCGAAGAACTTGCAGATACCATGATTAATGACGGGCTACACACCATGGGCATCGCTCCGGCCGGGGAAAGGCTGGTGGAATTTATCGCTCAGTTGACCCGTCTTCCCAATGGTTCCGTTCCTTCTTTAAGAGAGGCAATCATAACAGCCATGGGATTTGACTATGACGACCTGCTGGAAAACAGGGGAAAGTCTCTGCCTTACTACAATGGATTAACCGGCGGGGAAATTATCCGAAAGGCACACCATATAGCGATTCAGTTGATTCAGGAACTGGCCTCAAACGAGTTTGAAGCAAGCACGATCAAAGATATTGTTCATGGCCTGCCTGGAAAATTACACTTTGATCCGGAAAAGGTTCTCCACTATATTGCTGCTTCCCTTGTACCCAATATCCGTTTGGTAACCGAAGAAATAGATGCCGGTCTAACCGCATTTGACGGAGGCTTTGTAAGGCCAGGGCCATCAGGAGCTCCTACCCGGGGACAGGCGGATATACTTCCCACAGGACGGAATTTTTATTCCGTAGACCCGTATAAAATCCCTTCTCCCGGAGCCTGGGAGGTGGGTAAAAAACTGGGAGACGCACTTATCGAACGTTATCTGAAAGAAACCGGAAAATACCCTGAAAGTATAGGTATGATCGTATGGGGCGGTTCTACAATGCGTTCCAAAGGAGATGATATAGCGGAGATACTTTATCTTATGGGGGTTCGGCCGGTCTGGGAGCAAGGCAGCGGCAATGTATACGGTGTAGAGATCGTCCCATCTTCAAAGCTGAAACATCCGCGTCTTGATATTTCCCCGAGAACTTCAGGTTTTTTCAGGGATGCCTTTCCCAACCTTATGGAGCTGATTGATGATGCCGTAAAAATGGTGGCTGCCTTAAACGAACCCCCTGAGGTCAATATGCTGCGCCGCAATGTTTTTCAGGATATAGATGACTATATGCGCGAAGGGATGGACAGGGAAGAAGCTATGAAAGAGGCGACCTTCCGTGTTTTTAGTTGTCCGCCCGGCACATACGGGGCTGGTGTTGCCGAGCTGATTGAGTCCAAAAACTGGAAGACCCAGAAAGACCTCGGAGAAAATTATATTCGCTATTCTTCCCATGCTTACGGACAGGGAAGCTATGGCATACAAAAACCGAAAGTCTTTAAAAAGATTTTATCCAGAATGGATCTTACAGTAAAGAATGAAGATACCAGGGAATACGACATGATGTCCTGCACTGATTTTTACAACTACTATGGAGGATTGATTACAGCGGTCAAGACCGTCCGCGGCAAGCTTCCCTTTGCAGTTGTTGGAGACAGTGCTGACCCTCAGCGAGTCAAGATGCGCACCACCTTTGAAGAGGCCAAACATGTGTTTCGCGCCAGGCTTCTTAATCCAAAATGGTTAGAAGGGATGAAACGTCATGGCTATAAGGGTGCTGGAGATATTTCCAAAATGATGGATGTGGCGCTCGGCTGGGATGCTACTGCCGAGGTAGTGGATGACTGGATGTATGAAGGTCTGGCCAACAAATATGCCCTTGATCCGGAGATGAAGAAGTGGATGAAGGAGGTGAATCCCTATGCCCTGCAAAATATACTTGATAAGTTACTGGAAGCTATCAGCCGCGGCATGTGGAAGGCAAATGATGATATGGAAGCTGAATTGCGCGACGCCTATCTGGAAATAGAAGGAGATATTGAAGAGGAAACGTGAAGCATGTTATTCGATATCTGATCTTATGGCTGACTACAGGGTGCAACCTTGATTGCCTTTATTGCTACAGGGAAAAAGAAGATTTTGTCCGGTCATTGACATTAGAGGATGCTCAAAAGGCATTAAGAATGGCTGCTATTTCCGGCAAGTCCTTTCATGTGCAACTGGCCGGAGGTGAACCAACACTTGAGTCGGCCTTGATTGAAGCAATTGCCACCACGATACGAAGAAACAATTGGCCTGCAACAATTGCTTTGCAGACAAACGGTACACTGATTGATGAAAAGCTGATCTCGCTGTGTCAAAAATATAATATTCAGATCGGAGTCAGCCTGGATGGTACTCCTGATATTCAGGAAAGATTGCGTGGTTCTGCCAGGCAGACCTTTCTTGGTCTGAAGCAATTAGAGGCTAGCAATGTCGATTTCAGAGTTACCACAGTGGTAACTGACGTCAATGTCGAGCATCTCTGGCGCCTGGCATTGCTTCTATCCGGTTTTCGGAGCGCAAGGGGAATGGGGCTGGATCTTTTGGTAAACAAAGGCAGGGCAGTCAGGCATAATCTTATTAAATCTCCTTCTGTTGATTCTTTAAGAGCCGGCTTGAAGAAACTTCTGGATACAATCGGAAGTATTAATAAAAGGCGAACGCCTCCATTGCAATTGAGAGAGTTTGAAAATCTATATAAACAGAGTGACAAAACGGGAAAACGAGCATATTGCCATGCCTGTCAAGGGGAAAGCCTCGCAGTTCATCCGGACGGTGCTATTTATCCGTGCGGTCAGACCATAGGAGATCCGGATTTTGTCTCCGGCACCCTTGATTTGCCTGACTGGCCAAGACTTAAGACCCTCAGTTCCTATAGTCTGGAAGGACTGAATTGTTCTGCCTGTCCAATAGAACAACATTGTCCCGGAGATTGTCCGAGCAGGCAGCATTATAATAACAAAAAGGACAGATTATTGAGTTGTGCAATGTATCAAACCTTGTGGCAATACAAAAGTCCACGGGAATCTCTTGCTTATAACGGGGGTGACACAATCTCGTGATAACTTATCCGTTTTCTGCCATAACAGGCCAGGATCAAATGAAGCTGGCCCTGATTTTAAATGCAATTGATCCGCGAATCGGCGGTGTGCTGGTTCGGGGTGAAAAAGGCACTGCCAAATCAACCGCTGTTCGCGGTCTTGCCGCACTTTTACCCGAGATCAGGATCGTGGAAGGATGTCCATACTCCTGCAACCCGGATTATCCTGCCCAATTCTGCCGAAAATGCAAAGAAAACAGCGCCGGGTCATTAAAAGCAGCTCAAAGAAAGGTAAAGGTGGTGGATCTTCCATTGAACGCCACAGAAGACATGGTGCTTGGCGGAATTGATTTTGGATTTGCCGTAAAGAGCGGTCACAGGCGGTTTCAGCAGGGGCTTCTGGCCGATGCCAACCGGGGAATTCTTTATATTGACGAGGTCAATCTTTTAGATGATCATATTGTGGATGTAATATTAGACGCGTCCGGTTCCGGTGAAAATGTGGTGGAACGTGAAGGCATCTCCTTTCGGCATCCGGCCTGTTTTATTCTGATAGGAACCATGAATCCGGAAGAGGGAGAACTTCGACCCCAGTTTTTGGATCGCTTTGGATTGTGTGTTCAGGTGGCAGGTGAAGCAGATCCTGAAAAACGCGTGGACTTGATGCAAAAAAGAGAGGACTACGACAACAATCCAAAGGCATTCTTAGGACACTTTGAGGAAGAAGAGAAACGTATAGCTGATCAGATCGTTCGTTCC
The DNA here is from genome assembly GCA_030638305.1 of Desulfobacteraceae bacterium. The sequence continues at coordinate 6,685 of DAOWEW010000036.1, read as the reverse complement.
CGGGAAATCCTTTCTGATATGAAGCCTTCAAAGGAGCTGCGTACCTTCATCACTGAGCTTTGTCTCAAGAACAATGTAGCAGGTCACAGGGCGGATATTGTGATTGAGCGAACAGCCCTTGCCCTGGCAGCTTACGAAGGTAGATTAAAGACCACTATTGATGATGTAAACCAGGCAGCTTTGCTGGCATTGCCCCACCGCAGCAGAGATGCCATGCCTCCGCCCCCGCCTGAAAAACCTGAAGAAAATTCTCAAGACAGTGAAAAACAAAATCAGGAAGAGCAGCAGCAAAATCAGCAGCACGATCAAGAAGAAAAGCAAGAGCCCAATCATAAAAATCCGGAGCATAAAAATCAATCACCGGAAGAAAAGCAGGAGGCAGAGGCAGATTCGGGCGAATTGAGTTCTGATAAACCTGATCACTCAGAAAATGAAACCGGTACGCTCGAACAGATCTTTGAAACAGGGACGACTTTTAAAGTCAAAAAAATCGCTTTGGAAAAGGACCATATTTTGCGCAGAGGCTCTGGCCGTCGGTCTCGCACACGGACAGCCCAAAAACAGGGACGGTATGTGAAAAGCGCCATGCCGAAAGGCCGAAACGATATTGCACTGGATGCCACCCTCCGGGCCGCCGCCCCCTATCAGGTATATCGCTGCAAAGAGCATGGCAACGACGACAACCTGACTGTTTTTATCAGGGAGGAGGATCTCAGGGAAAAGGTAAGGGAAAAACGGGTCGGCAATTTTATCCTTTTTCTGGTGGATGCAAGTGGTTCCATGGGGGCAAGGGCGCGCATGGTGGCTTCCAAGGGGGCTATCCTTTCGCTTCTTTTGGATGCGTATCAAAAACGTGACCGTGTAGCAATGGTCTCTTTTTGCCATAGAAAAGCCACGGTCAATCTTCCGCCCACATCTTCTATTGAGATGGCCGCAAAACTTTTGGAGGAGCTGCCTGTGGGCGGACGAACACCTCTTTCAGCCGGCTTGATCAAGGGTTTTGATCTGGTTCGGCTTCATCTTTTAAAGGACTCGTGTTCGCGGCCTATTTTTATCATTATTACAGACGGCAAACCTGTTGACGAAGCCTTTGGTTTTGCCTCAAAGATGGCGTTTGAAGAGCGTGTCAAGTATGTTGTGGTGGACACTGAACCATCCGGCATTGTTACTTTTGGGCTTGCCGGCAAATTGTCGTCTATTCTTGGAGCCGATTATTTTAAAATTGAAGATCTAAAGGCTAATGAACTTATGGATATTGCAACGAGGAATATTTAAAATGGAAAAAAGATATATTTACCCTTTTGCCGCCATTGTGGAACAAGAAAGGATGAAGCTGGGACTTATCTTGAATATTATCAACCCGACCCTTTCCGGTGTTTTGATTCGTGGTGAAAAAGGGACAGCCAAATCAACTGCGGTTCGGGCGCTGGCTGATATTCTGCCAATGATTGAAGTTGTAGACGGGTGCCCCTTTCAGCTTTTGCCCGGGCAGAAGCATGCTGTGTGCAGTGAATGTACGAGGATGGAATGTAAGGACAGTATCCTGAATGAAAAACCAATCAAAAGCATAAAAAGGAAAGTGCGTGTGGTAGAGCTTCCGGTTGGCGCTACGGAAGACAGGGTGGTCGGCACCATGGATATGGAATATGCTTTAAAAAAAGGCAAAAAGCGGATCGAACCCGGCATTTTTGCTGCGGCGCATCGCGGGATTCTGTATGTGGATGAAGTGAATCTTCTGGATGACCATGTCGTGGATGTGCTTTTGGATTCAGCAGCCATGGGAGTTAATACTGTAGAGCGCGAGGGTGTTTCTTTCATTCATCCTGCCCGCTTTACTCTTGTGGGCACAATGAATCCCGAAGAAGGTGAGCTGCGACCCCAATTGCTCGACCGTTTTGGACTGTGCGTGAATATCGAAGGCGTCAGAGACAGCGAAAAACGGGTTGAGGTTATGGAACGTAGGGCGCAGTTCGATGAAAATCCTGAGGGGTTCTGCACAAAATGGGAGCCGGAATCAAAAAAGATTGTACAAAGGATCAAGGCAGCCGTCAAACTTTATCCTGATGTAAAGATTGACCGCAGTCTTCTCTTTAAGATCGCATCGTATTGCCTGAATGTAGGAGTAGACGGCCATCGTGGAGACATTATTACCCTCAAGGCAGCAAAGACCCTCGCTGCATACAACGGACGCACGCAGGTGTGCCAAGAAGATATTGATGTGGCCGTTGAGTTGGTCCTTCCCCACAGGGTGCGCCGGCAGCCGTTTCAGGATGTGGAGGTCGATGTGAAAAGTCTGGTGCATAAACACGCACATACACAGGGGCAAGGTAAGAGTTGAGGGCTTTTTTATGATCAAAATTGAAAAACTTTACAAGCGTTACAAAAAGATTGCTGCACTGCAAGGGCTTGATTTTCATATCCACAGAGGTTCCTTTTTCGGCCTTTTGGGGCCCAATGGTGCGGGAAAAACAACCACTGTCAAAATTCTTACCACACTGGTACGTCCTGACGCCGGCAGGGCAGTTATAAACGGATTTGATGTGGTAAAAGAGCCGGCTTCTGCCAAGATGGAGATAGGGGTTGTCCAGCAATCCATCAACCTTGATATGGAACTTACGGCAAAAGAGAACCTTTTCATACACGGTCTTTTGTACAGAATGCCTTACAAGGCCATCAAAAAAGCGGGAGAGGAGATGCTATCCTTTGTTGATCTTGATAACAGCGCAGATATGCCCGTAAAAACCTTTTCCGGCGGCATGAAAAGAAAACTCATGATAGCGAGAGCGCTTATCCACGCCTATTTATCCCTCCACAAGCCTGAAGCTGAAGTGCCCGAAGCAAAAAGATAAAACACGGAAATCTTTGCGCCGTGTGGAAAGAATAATGGACGCTGTAATGGCAATTGCCCCCTGTCATGAAAAACAATAAGGATGCTGATATCCGATTTTAGCCTGTTTGATTCTTGTTTTTTCATTGACATATTCAGGGGAAACGTGTAGTATCAAAAATTAATTTCAGGTGCCTTTAAGGCATAAAAGGAAATCCCGTGAAAATCGGGAGCGAGCCCGTCGCTGTAATCGGGGACGAAAGCCGCAAAATGTCACTGTCCATGTTAAGAAACGTGGACGAAATAACTTTCGCAACTATGTATCACAGCTTCAGGCCGCCTTTGTTCGATCTCAAATCTGTGCGCCTACTTGCGGAAGTTAATTCGTCCAAGCTCCTAAGCTGGATGGGAAGGCGCGGTAAGTAGCATGATCCGAGAGTCAGAAGACCTACCTGAAAGATTGTTTGGCAATCTCGCGGACATGGGGGGCTAATCAACAAACATTTGAGGATAAAAAGGGTAATCCCCAGATCGATTCATCGGTCTGGGGATTTTTTTTTGGGAAACAGGGATAATTTGTGAAATTAAAAGCCTGCAACTTATTACTTGTTTTGTTCAGCATTTTTTTTATTCAATTGACTGCTGGATGGGCAATGGAGGAGTCGGATAAGATTGTGGTTGCTGCTCATGAGATCGAAAAGATGAATGTGCGAACCATGCCCGATCTTTTAAATCAGATTCCCGGGGTAAATGCGGGTGAGTCGTCTGTATCGTTGAGAGGTTCATATATGGTCAAGGTTATCCTGGATGGCCGCACGATCAATGATTCCACTTCAGGTCATAGGGCCGTCAAATGGGATATGGTATGTGTAAACAATATTGATAAGATAGAAATCTATAAAGGTGACGGAGGTGTGGAGTTTGGAGACGATTCAAGCGGTGGTGTAATTTATATAACAACCAAAAGAGCAAAAGGGAGTCATGGCAAATTTGAGACTTATGGAGGCAATCTTGCCACAAGAAACTGCAATATGAATTATCATCAAGAAACAGCTCCATTTTCTGTCGGGCTTTCAGCGGGTTTTGAAAAGACTGATGGTTACAGAACCAACGGGGATAAGGAAAAAAAGAGAGCGGGCATTAAGCTCGGATATATGTTGGATGAAAATTATGATTTTAGCCTTGCTGCAGATTATTTTAAAGAAGATGCAGGAAGATCCGGCCTGCCTGACTATCCTACACCCAATGCAAGAGCTGGCTATGAGACCTTTTCCACCCTTCTTCTTGCCGGAAACAAATCAGTAAAGAGCAAGACCTATTTTACCTTTCTTGAAAAAATCAGCGATGATCCCGACAAAGATTTGTATACACTTTTGCGCACAAAGACTTATGGTGAGAATATAACTGCAAAGATTTCTGCGGGAAAATGGGGTGTAATCAACAGTGGTGTAAGTTTTGAACTCGGACAGTTATCCGGAAACAAGATAAACTCAAAACAGGAGAAAAAATACGGTATCTTCGGGATAAAAGACATTAAATTCAATGCAATACCCGTGACATTGACATTTGGTCTTCGAGGAAATTTTTATTCCGAATTCAATGAGGCAATCAATCCTGAAGTCAAAGTAAAATTTGAAAAAGATTTCTACGGCATTCAACTTTCTGCAAATAAGACAAACAATATCCCGACCTTCCGTCAGCGTTACAATGAAACCAGCACAACCAAACCTAATCCGGATCTGACCATGGAAAAGGCAACAAATTACAGCCTCTCCTTTTTTTGGCAGCCCGCAAAATCGTTTTCCGGCAATCTTTCTGTTTTTTACAATAAAATAACCGACAGAATTACTTATGTTCGCGGGGATGGGGGCATCGGGAAATATGAAAATTTTGGAAAATCAAGCTATAAAGGCGCCGAGGTTTCTTTTAGTTTAAAACCTGTAGATATTTTCACTGTAAAGCCTTCCTACACTTATCTCATAGCAAAAAATGATCTTACAGAAAAGTGGCTGCCATGCAAGCCCAAACATAAGGTGAAAATTGATTTTCTCTGCAATCCGACAAAGAATTTTTCTTTAACGCTAAACACACGGTATGTTTCCAAACAATTCAGCCGATCAGATAATACAGAGTCGGTTCCGGAATATTTTACAGCCGATTTCAGGACAGAATACAGCTTTAAGATGCTGAGTTTTTTTTGCAGGGTAAAGAATATATTTGATAAAAACTATTACTATGGCGATGGTTATCCCGCGCCGCCAAGGACATGGATAGCAGGAGTCGGTTGTCAATTCTAACGGGACTCCGATCCGCTTTGGGAGATAAATTTATCAGAATTAATAAAGGAGAAGAATATGTGTGGAAACCGGTTTTTAAAAATTTTATATTTCAGCGGTATCATCAGTATTATGGTAATTGCTAACGCGTTTGCAGGTGAACAGGCTTATATGCTGGACGAAATAGTGGTAAGCGCTACCAAAGATGAAAAAAAAATCTTTGACCTGGCAACTCCTATGGAAGTGGTTTCATCAGGAGAAATTGAGAAAAATACCCCGACAAACCCGGCCCAGGTTTTACAAAGGCTGCCCGGTGTTTCCATGTCAACATCAGGGCTTTGGAATGTAAATCCCACGATCAGAGGATTAACTCAAGGCCGGACCCTGGTTTTAATTGACGGTGACAGGGAAAGCAATAATATCTGGAGGCAATGGGCTCCGATAACACCTATTATCGACATGGGAGAAATTGAAAGAATAGAAGTAATTAAGGGACCTTCCTCGGTATTATACGGCACAGATGCTTTGGGTGGCGTGATAAATATTATTACCAAAATGCCAGATTTTGCGCTTGAAGATGAATGGACTTTCAACAATGTGGCGACAGGGATCTATTCTTCAGTTGACGAAGGCTGGTACGGCCGCTATTGCTTGAGCGGAGGCGGACACGGGTTTGACTTTATGCTGAACGCTTCAGGCCGTGATAATGATAATTATGAGGATGGTGCTGGAGTTAAAGTAAATAATTCACAATTTAAAAACCAGTCTTTTGATTTTAAATCCCATTATTATTTAAATCCTGATCATTTTGTAACCGTGGAGATAAGGGATAATGAGATTGATGATATGGGAGTTACCTTTAAACCGAATTCTCCTTACTTTACTTTTACAGAGTATGATAACCGGACCTGTAAATTAGCCTACGATGGAAAAAATATAGGTTTTTTTGATTCTGTCCATTCCAAGGTTTTCTATACAGAACAGGAAAGAAGTGTTGACGGAAAGGCATCTTCAGATGATCTGACGAAGTATTCTTTAAAAACAAGCCACGTTGATACGCAATCAACCGGTGTGAACCTGCATACCTTTATTAACATAAAAGAGAATCATAGGCTACTTACGGGTTTTACTTATTCACATGAAACATCAAGTTCGAACGAAACCTTAAAGAGCTTTGCAAATGATAAGCAAAAAAAACAGACGGATTTTGAGCCGATACCGGATGCAGAGGCTGATTTATATGGTATTTTTGCTCAGGATGAAATTTTTATTGGCGATAAAACCACTCTAACCCTTGCGGTCAGATATGATCATATTGAAATGTCCTGCAAGGACATGCCATTCAAAATAGTAAAATTTACTCCGGAAGGGCAGGTAGTAACACTGCGTAATGAACCTGTGTCTGATGCAAAGTCCAATGCCTTTACTTATAATCTGGGTCTTCTGTATGCATTGACTCCCAACGTTCATCTTACGGCAAATACCAGCTCAGGGTTCAGGGCGCCGACAGTTATGGAGCTGTATGCCGTCCGCTGGGGGGCAGAGTCAGTTTATTGGGGAAACCCGGATCTTGATCCGGAAT
>DAOWEW010000156.1 GCA_030638305.1 Desulfobacteraceae bacterium | reverse complement strand
AGGAGACGAATATGAAAATTGGGATTCCGATCTTGAACAGTTCGGGCATGCAACGCCTGTAGCGATAAAAATAAAACTTGAAATCGGAAACGATTCGGATTTTCAACTGTTTGAAACCATGGTAGCTATACCTGTTTACAGAGAAAAAACAGGTGAATAGCTGCAAGGCAATATTTTTTAATCTCTTATTTCGCTTGATCTCTTTTTGCCAGTTGTATATATCGTAAATATAATATATCACGACAAGGAGGTGGCATATGACAACACAAATGATTGTCCGCATTGATCCAATCCTCAAAAACAAGGTTAGTAATTTTGCCAGAGCTGAAGGGAAAAATATAAGTGAAATTGTAAGGGAACTACTTGTAAGTTATGCAAAAAACAGAGATATTGGCTTTTATATTGATGACCTTTGGAGCCGAATAGGAACAAAAATCAAAAAGCAAGGGTTTGGTTCTGATGATATTGATTCAATTATCCAAAAGGTTAGGAACGTGGACGAAACAAACTTCCCCAAGTAGGTGCATAGACTTGGGTCAGATTTGTTCGATCTCAGATCACAAAAGTTGATGGAATAGCGGGCTATTTTGATATTTTTGTGATTTGAGCCTGGATTTGAGATTTGGCAAAGGTGGCCTGAAGCTATGATGCATAGTTGGGGAAGTTGTTTCGTCCACGTTCCTTATATCTGAAAAATGATAAAAGTTGTTATTGACACGAATGTTTTTATCTCATCATTTTTTGGCGGTAAGCCTAAAAAAATTATTGATTTATGGAAAAAAGGGGAAATAAAACTCTGCCTGTCAAGAGAGATCGTTGATGAATATGTTGAAGTTCTTAAAAGGCTTGGCCTGCAAAACGAAAGTGAACTTCGAGAATTATTAAAGACTTTTTCAGAAGGTCGTAACATTATCTTTTCAGCATCAACTCCTTCCTTAAAAATAATTGAACAAGATCCGGATGATGATATGTTTATTGAATGCGCTGTTGCTTTAGAATGCTCACATATAATTTCAGGGGATAAACATTTAAAATCAATTAAAAACTACATGGGAATTAAAATTGTCAATCCAAAAGAATTTCTCATACAATTTCAAACTATTATGCTCTAAAAGCACTGAAGCCGGTAATTCTGATTTTCGGATCAAAAAAATCTTTTCAAAAATCTAAAATGATACTAAAAAACAATCATGGAATAGCATTGCTGATTACGTTATCCATTATAACGGTATTAATTGCGGTATCATTGGAATTAAGCAGAAATGCCCGCTCTGCTGTTATGACAACTGCTACTGCCCGTGACCGGATGACTCTTTTGCATATGTCGTCATCCGGTATAAATGCGGCGATGGCGATGCTTGTAAAGGATAAAAAGGAATCAAAGACAGACTCTATGCAGGAAGACTGGGCTGATCCGGAAAAGATAATAGAGGTGCTTAATGATATTCCATTTGAGGATGGAAATATCAGTGTTATCATAAGTGACGAACTAAGCAGGATTCAGGTAAACGCTCTTGTTAAATTTCCTGAAGGACGCGAATTAAATGATCCCCAGAAGCTTATGTGGGACCGTTGTTTGAGCTATTTCGCTTCTCAGGATGATTTGCTTGAAGAGATTGAGCCGGGAACAATTATAAACTCTGTTAAAGACTGGCTTGATTCGGGTGACGATGATATGATTACAGGGCTGAACGGGGCCGAATCAGATTATTATCAGACTCTTGAACCTCCATATTCCTGTGGAAACGGTCCGATGGCACACCTTGACGAACTTGCTCTTATCAGGGGCATTACGTCTGATCTTTTTTACGGCCATGGAAAACGACCGGGTATTTCCGGATATATGACCATCTATGGCATAACGGATTCCGGCGCTTATGAAGGTAAAGTAAATATCAACACAGCAGAGCTTCCGGTTTTAACGGCGCTACTGTCTTCAGGAAATGAACATCTTGCACAGGGAATATTTGATTATCGGCAGGAAAAAATTGATTTGAAATATATGCATGACCTTTCAAGTTTAACATGGTATAAGGAGGTTTCCGGGTGCAGCGATATTACAATTGATTCGGAGCTTATCACGACTTCAAGCGATTTGTTCAGAATCGAATCTGCTGCGACCTTACATAAAATGAAAATGACTGTTATAGCGGTTGTGCAAAGAGAAAAACACGGCAAAACAGGGAAGCACATATGCCGGATTTTAAGCTGGGAAATATTATGAGCAGAAACATCCTTGGCCTTGATATACGAGATGATGCAATATCGGCTGTTCTCGTAAAAAGCGGCATTAAAACAAACAGTATAGAAGCCCATGAGTATATTCCGGTATCAGATCAAAAAGATATTGCAGGCTGTGTAGACTCGTTGCTTAAATCACTATGTAAACAAGCGGATATATCCGGCTCTATTTGTGTTGCTTCATTTCCGGCAAACCGGATATCTTACAGAAATATTAAGCTCCCATTCAAGGAACAAAAAAAAATAAAGCAAATATTGCCTTATGAGCTTGAGTCAACACTGCCGTTTCTTGTGGATGATCTCATAATAGATTATAATTCCATAAAATTGCAGGGTCAATCAGGGTCTGCCGATTCTACAAATGTCGTTGCGGCAGCAGTTGAAAAATCCGCAATAGAATCATACCTTAACACACTTACATCCTTTAATATCAAACCCCAAATTGTTACTATCGGAGGCTATCCAACAGCGCTCTGCCTTTCCAGCGACACAACTGTGCCTGCAAACCGGCTTTTTGTCGATATCGGCAACAAAAACTGTTCCGTGTTTATTATTGTTGCAGGACAAATATATCTCGTACGTTCTTTTCCAACAGGCGCGGCCGGTTCATCAATAGAGGAATTATTCTGCAATGAAATTAAGCGGACACTTTATGCCGGTGAAGAGATCTTTGATTTTGATCTTCAGCCGGATGGAATATTTATTACAGGATGCAATCCTGATACAGTAAATTACGAGCAGGATATAGAGCGCATACTGGGAATATCTGCCAAACGAACCGATCTTCTAAGCCATACAGGCTTTATTAGAAAAAATACTGAATTGTCCTGGAAACCGGAACAAATGGACAATGCGCTGGCCCTTGCGCTGACAGAAATTGAGGGGTTTAAAGTTTTTAATTTTCTCAAAGGCCCGTTTGCGGCAAAAAATTACTGGGTGGAGCACAAAAAAAGTTTAATAAAAACAGGAATTCTTGCAGGATTGGTTTTGGCCCTGATATTTATTAATATTGTTCTTAAAACTCATTCAATGGAAAAAAAGCTGGCAGGCCTTAATAATCAAATAACCGGCATTTTCAAAACAACATTTCCGGATGTAAAAAATATTGTTGATCCAATTCAGCAGATGCGTGTGAAGTTAAAAGAGGCTCAAAAATCCTCAATATTTTCCGGAGAAACCGGCAACCATGTATATGCTATTGACATTTTAAAGGATATCAGTGAGTTTACACCCGGTGATATTGATGTTAACCTTACAAATCTTGTAGTGGATATGGAAAGCGTATTAATTGCCGGAGACACAAACAGATTTAATTCTGTGGATGATATAAAGCGCGGGCTGGAACAATCGGATTTGTTTAACAAAGTAACAATCAGCTCTGCCAACATGGATAAATCCGACAACCGTGTACGTTTTAAATTAAAGGCGCAATTATAACAAGCAACAAGCAACAAGCAACCAGCAACGAGCAACCATGAAACTGAGCAAACGTGAAAAATATTCAATTTATGCTGTATCAGGTCTTATATGCCTTATTGTATTAATTCAATTTATTGTTTCCCCTTTTATTGACAAAAGAAAGCGTCTGATTAGAGCCATTCCGGTTAAATCAGGTCAGCTCGAAGAGATACAACTTCTAAAATTAAAATATGATGCCATGAACAAAGGGGCTGAACTGGCAAATGTTCAATTTTCAAAAAGAGAAAAGGGTTTTACTCTTTTTTCCTTTCTTGACGAACTTTCAGATAAAGCCGGCATAAAAAATAATATAGTTTATATGAAGCCTTCGACTTCTGCCGATAAAAACACCGGATACAAGACCTCAATTGTTGCAATGAAGCTTCAGGCCATAACGCTCCAAGAGCTGACCTCTTTCCTGCATATGGTAGAAACATCAAAAAATATTGTGTATATCACAAGACTTTCAATTTCAAAAACAGGCAAAAAACAGCCTTCTATAAATGCGCTGTTACGGGTTGAAACATTTGAAGCGCAGGGGGATAAATGATAAATGATAATGGGAGTTAGGGAGCAGGGAGTTATAGTGATCAAGGATTAGGGATCAGGGGTAATGAATAATTTTAAAAAACGGCTGCTATATTTTATTTATATTATAGTGGTAATAGTTCTTTTTCTATACTATCTTTTTCCGTCAGATGCTGTAAAAAGATACGTTGCAGTTGAGTTTAATAAGCTTCATCCTGACTTTAACATTTCGATTGATTTTATTAAACCGGCTTTTCCGCCCGGTTTGAGGCTTTATAATGTAAACATTTATAATGTAAACACTTTATTATTCGAAGCGGAACAGATAACGATAACTCCCGTGCTTTTGTCACTTTTTGGCGCAAAACCTGCTTTTTCTTTTAACGGCAAAGCATATGATGGTTTTGTAGAAGGAAACGGTACTTTTATTAAAAAAACAGGTACAAAAAATCCAGACATAAAAAATCCAAACATAAAAAATATGGACGGACAGAAGATTGTTGTAAAAACAAAACTATACGGCATTAATATAAAAAACATATCTGCTATTCAAAAGCTGGCCGAGCGTGAAATAACAGGAATACTTGACGGATCATTTTCATTCAACAATAGTGAATCAACCGGAACTCTTATGGCCGACATCAATATATCCGACTGCGAGATTGAGCTTTTACTACCTCTTTCCAATCTTAAAAGTATTGCTTTCACGGACATTAAAACCAAAGCTGTTATAAATAATAAGAAAATTCAAATCAATGAATGTATCATAAAAGGCAAGCAGGCAGATGGCAGGATTTCCGGCTCTGTCAACTTAAAGAATCCACTCGAACAAAGTGTTTTAAACCTGACAGGAAATATTAAACCGCATCAGTTACTTATTGATAACCTGCAAAATATTTTTCCTGTAAAGTCATTGATAAAAACCGGTAAAGGCGGTATTCCCATCAGGATATACGGTACCATTGATCAACCCGGTTTTTCCTTGAAATAGTGTTTGAACGAAAACCCCTAAAACTTAAAACCTAAAACTTAAAACCGTGCCTGAACGGGTTTTCGTTCAGGCACGAAATAGTAATATGAAAATATACTTTAATATTTTAAATGTCTTTTTAATATCAGTTGCTATATATTTTGGTGTAAATGCTTTTTATATAACAACAACGAGTAAACTTGATCATGGAGATCCGATCATATCAACAAACAAACCAATAGTATCACCCGAAGATGTAATTGTTCATCCAATATCCTGGTATAGCGCAATAATTGAACGAAATCTTTTTAATACAAAAAAGAAAACAGATAAAATAGAATCAATTGATGTTGAGGCATTGAAACAAACGGATCTAAAGTTAAAATTATGGGGAACGGTTACGGGTGACAGGGACAAAGCATATGCAGTCATTGAAGAACAAAAAGAAAGAAAACAAAATCTTTACAAAGTTGGTGATACAATACAAACTGCAACAGTAAAAATAATTTTAAGAGAAAAAGTTGTTTTAAATGTTAACGGCAAAGATGAAATTCTGGAACTGGAAAAAGTGATTGGTGATTACAAATCAACCATTTCTTCCAGGAAATCAAAGGAATCTTTTTCGCAAAATATTACCATAAAACGTTCCCGAATTGATAAGGCTATGAAAAATGTAAACGATCTCATGAAACAGGTAAGAATACGGCCTTATTTTTCTAATGGAAAACCGAATGGTCTCAATCTAAGCAATATCCGATCAGGCTCCATATTCTCGGAAATGGGATTAAAAAGCGGAGATATTATAACAGGAGTGGATGGAAGAGATATTAAATCGGTTGATGATGCTCTGAAAATTTATGAGAGCCTGAAGTCATCATCCAATGTCAGGCTTCAATTAAAACGAAAAGGACGGCAAGAAAGTATTAATTATAATATTAATTAATTGGCGGTACCTATCTGCGTAATCTGTAGATTAAATCACAAAACTTTATGAAATAGCAGGTATTTTACAACAACCGGTATTAAAATGAAATCATACAGTAATTCTTTAAAATGCATTTTGTGTTTATTTATTGTTATCAGTTTCGTGCTTACATCCATTTCATCAGCATCTGAAAATTCAGCAGTTAGAAATGGGAGTGAAATAAGATATGCTGATAAAGAAATAAATATCAGATTTGGTAGATCAACTAAATCAGCTATTGTCAAAAAGCTAAAGCCCGGAGATAAAATCAAGGTTAATTTTTTAAAAGATAATTGGTATGCTGTTTTCAATTTAGACGAATCTGCCGGCAAAGAAAAAGAGGCCATTGGATACGTTCTTGCTTCATTGCTTCATGTTTTTCCGGAGCCGTTTTTAAAAAAAGAAGTCGAACGATTTGTTTCCATTGATTTCAATGACGTTGATATAAGTGTCTTTATTAAATTTATAAGCGAGTTGACGAAAAAGAATTTTGTTGTAGATAAGCGGGTAAAGGGAAAAGTAACGATAATTTCTCCTGAAAAAATTTCTATAAAAGAGGCCTACAAAGTTTTTGAATCCGTCCTTGAAGTCCATGGTTATACCACGGTAAAAACCGGTAAAATAATCAAAATCATACCAGCTCCGGATGCACGATCAAAGAATATCGAAACCAGATTTAACGAAGAGCTCGCTTCTCCGGAAGACAAGGTCGTCACACAGCTCATACTATTAGAGTATGCGGATCCTGCTGAAATTAAACGTCTTTTTGCCCCGATGATTTCCAAAAGCAGTGTGGTTCTGGCATATCCTCCGACAAACATGATGATAGTAACGGATGTGTATTCAAACATAAGGCGGCTACTTGGAATTTTGGAAGTCATTGATGTTAAAGGCATTGGCCAGGAACTCTCAATAATACCACTTGAATTTGCAGATGCCGCAAAGCTTGTGAAGCTTTTAGATTCTGTTTTCAAAACAAAGAAAAAACCGAAAAAAGGTGATATCGGAAAAGAGACCAGATTTGTGACAGATGAACGGACAAACACAATTGTACTGCTCGCGAGTGAGGATGATACAGTAAGAATCAAGAAGCTGATAGCAATGCTTGATAAGGAGGTTCCGCGAGGGAAAGAGAAAATCCATGTCTATTATCTTGAAAATGCCACGGCCGAAGACCTGGCCAAGGTTCTCCAGGAACTGCCTGCAAAACAAAAAGCTACTATTAAAGGAAAAAAAGAAACCCCTCTTATTTCAGGCGATGTCATAATAAAAGCGGATAAAGCAACCAACAGCCTCATTATTATGGCTGACAAGGATGACTATCTGGTCCTTGAAGAAATAATAAAGAAACTGGATATTCCAAGGGCAATGGTCTATATTGAATGCTTGATCATGGAAGTAAATGTAAACAAGGAATTTGATCTTGGAACAGAGTGGCAGGCAGGCGGCAAAACAAGCTATGATGACAAGTCAGGTTTTTTTGGCGGCGGCTTTGGCGGCAGTAATAATTATGGCAATACAACCGGAATGGTCAACCCTCTTACAGGCGCTGTTTCATTGCCTCCAGGCTTTTCTTTGGGTGTTCTTGGCGAAGTTGTTAAAATCGGAGATATCATCTTTCCCAACATAGCAGCAATCATACAGGCATATAAAAAGGACAAAGATGTTTATATACTTTCAACACCGCAGATTCTAACCACGGATAATGAGGAAGCAAGCATTACTGTTGGAAAAAATATTCCTTATATAACCAGGCAGGATACAACAAGCATAGGAACGACGGACTATAGCAATTATGAATACAAGGATGTCGGAATAACTCTGAAGATTACGCCTCAAATCAGCAAGGACAGGATGGTCCGCCTAAAGATCGAACAGGAGGTAACCAAACTGGAATCAAGCAGCGGAGAGTTTCGTCCGACCACTTTAAAGCGCACCATTGATACAACAGTTATCGTTAAAGATAAAAATACCGTTGTTATAGGCGGACTTATCGACGACAGCTTTTCCAATATAGAATACAGGGTCCCATGCCTTGGGAATATACCTTTGCTTGGATGGGCTTTTAAGTCAATGTCAAAATCAAACGACAAGACCAATCTTTTTGTTTTTCTCACACCACATGTTATAAAAAATCCTGAGGAAGCAGATACGGTTTACAAAGAAAAGAAAGACCGGATCGACAAAATAAAAGAAGGCAACATCAAGATGTACAAGAAGAAGTGAGCTCATTTCAGGCACTTTTAATGTCCGCACCGAAGGTGCGCTAATTTAAGATAGAAACAAAGTAAGGAAAGTCAGACATCCTTCATAACAGCCTAAAAGTAGTTTACACTTTTAAGGGTAAGATACCTCAAAAAATATGATTTGTGCGCATAGCTGTTAGCTTTTAGCTTAACAGTCCGTTTTTATACAAAAACTTTGCCTAATAGCTAATGGGTGGCATCCGTCAATGTTGGAAAAGTCTAAACTACAAAATAAAGGATGCCCAAAGTTATATGGTGAAAAAAATTAAAATTGGTAGTGCCAAAGGCGCATTCCGTGCAAAATAAAATTATTCAGTATTTTCTTTCATAATTCGACATTTTTTGTTTGACATTCGATATTAAGCTAATTAAAGTGCCACTTAAAAAGAAGAAAGGAGGGTGATGAAAAATAGGAGGGGAAAGTTATCTGAAACGGGACAGGAATTTATAAATGGAAAAATATAACTGTTACAAGGCTGTTAAAAATGAATAAAATAAGGAGGATAAACACACATGGATTTTTTTAAAAAGTACAAGATGTCGGTGGCGTTGCCGATTTGTGTATTGACGCTGGGCCTGTTTATGTTTGGCTGCTCTGAGAACAATGAAGATGT
>DAOWEW010000138.1 GCA_030638305.1 Desulfobacteraceae bacterium | reverse complement strand
GATAACCTCAACTGCGATTTTAGCTTTAAGTTTTCCACTGTAACTTTTTCTCATGGACCCCCTTATTGTTTTTATTTTGCAAATGTTATATCCTTTAATATGTAACTTAACAACTGGTTCGAATTATGGGGTCCATTATAGATCTTGGACTTGTACAGGGTGAAGTTGCTGAGGATTTGTTTTATAGGAATGTTTCTTATCTGTTCAAAAACCGTGATATGAACTTTCGAGACGTAAAGAGAAATCTTAAGAAAAAAGGTGTTGGAGAGTATGATATTGTAGCGGTAGATAGTGATGCTGTTTTAGTTATTGAAGTAAAGAACAAGCTTCAAAAACGTATGGTAGACAGATTTATCAATAAGGGGCTTCCGAAATTCAAAGAAGCGTTTCCTCAGTATCGTGATCGAAAGTTGTTAGGCGGGATTGGTGCGTCGGTAGTAAAGGATGATGTAGGGCGCTATGCCGAGAAAGCCGGGCTTTATGTGCTTACTCAGAATAGTGAAGGCGGAGTTACGATAGCCAACAGGGAAAAATTTCGGGCAAAAGAATTTTCCTGATTATAACGGATTTGGGGGAGCAGATAACCTATTGAAATTCTTAAGTTACAAAGCAGTGATGTCGGCTTGATCCGAGTATATCTCGGTCGATGTTCAGACATATGTTTCCTCTCAGGTAACGCCTATTCTCAGGGCACTAACCTGAAGTTCTGTAAAACAAGGGCGTTGCATTCAGACTGTCGAAATTAGAGCCTCCCCCAAAAAAGTCGAGATCTCCCAGCAACTGCCGCCGAAACTTTCCCATATTCTTTTTTTTTGACTATCTGTCAGCACAAACCTGGTAATGGCGTTCTCTTTTTCCAGATTATCCAGCCAGTAACCAACATCCTTTTTGGTCAGGTAATCCACTTCCATAAATATTGATGTTTTCTTAAGCTTGCTATCATTATATACTTTATATACTTTCTCAATAAAATAACCATCACTGCCGGAAATAATTACATGGCACAAATGAGATTCTTTTGTTATGGAAACAAAAAAATTAAACAACTCCTTGATAAGCTCCCGCTGACCGTTTATGTAAATATTTTCAAGGGCCTGTAATTCATCTATAATAATAAGAGGATTAACGCCCTTGTTTGCCAGTTTTTCAAGTTCTTTTTTCATAACCGCAAAAGGATCAAGCTCTTTTGTTTCCAATCCTTTAAGAACTTCAGTTGAAAGCTTGAACACTTTCAAGTTATATTCACGTTTTTCTTTAACATCCTCTTTGCTTTTGTAATAATCAATCCCGAAAAATGCTTGAATAAAATTCCGATAGTTAACAATCAGGATTTCTCTCAGATTAAGATGCTTAACGTGATATGTTCCGGAATCAATATAATCCACCAGAAGCTTGTTTATCAAAGCTGTTTTGCCACTGTTTTTAGGACCGTGTATGAAAAGAATATTTTCCGGCTCCTGCTCAATCCAATCTTTTAAAAATTGCAGTTCTTTTTTTCGGTTAATAAAGGCAGTTTTTTTAAAAATTGCACTTTTATACCTCACAGGGTTCAGTGTTAGTTAACCGTGATACTATATCAAATATTCACTTTGCTGTCAAATATTTTGCAGCAATTTTCAAAATTCAAACCTGAAAAACCTTGACTTTTATTGTATAATTTCTTATATAATATCTTATGCTTACTAAACTTGAGAAAAAAATTATTTCATTAATACAGGGAGATATTGCTATTACGCAGCACCCATATCTTGAAATCGCAGAGAAACTGGGGATTTCCGAAGAAGTCCTTCTGAATACTTTAAAAGATCTTTGCAAAAGAGGTGTGATGAGACGTTTTGGCGCAACAATCCGGCACCAGAAATCGGGCTTTAAAGCTAACGCAATGACAGCCTGGAAGGTTGAGGAAGACCGCATTGATGAGGTGGGCAAAAAGATGGCTTCTTTCAAAGAAGTTTCACACTGTTACAGGCGTAACCCTTCTGATGAATGGCCTTATAATTTATATACCATGATTCATGCCAGGGATGAAGAATCCTGTCATCAGACAGCGCATAGAATGTCTGAAGCAGCTTTAGTTGACACATACAAGCTTCTATTCAGCCGCAGGGAATTGAAGAAAACATCAATGAAATATTTTCCAGCAGTTTGAATATTAGGAACGGGGAACTTATTTCGTCCACGTTCCTAATATTACCAATTGTTCAGAGATTATGGTGCGAGAATGGAATGGAGCAAACAGCCGGCGTTTATTAATCGCAAAAAGGAACTGGACTTTCTGGGACAGTGGATAACAGAGAAGCCTGAGCATATGCTTTTTATCTATGGCCCTAAATCCAGCGGAAAGACCACGCTGCTTTATAAATTCACAAGAGAGAATCTTGCCGACCGCCGCTGGGATGTGAAATATTTCAATCTCCGTGAAATTCTCATCGCAAACTATAGAGATTTCATCCAGGCTTTCTTTGAAATTGATTATTCCAGGAGCAAGGAAGATGTTAAGGAAAAGCGAGAGTATGACTTGAAGGTTTTCAAACTGACTACAGAGGTACTAAAAGGACTTGATCGTAAAGAACTGGACCCTTTTGTCATTATGAAGAAAGAACTTATGAAACTGACGTCCGGAGACATTCGACCGATTATTATTATTGATGAGTTGCAGGCCCTTCAAGGCGTATATATGAACGGTCAAAGGGAACTGATCAAAGAGTTATTCAACTTTTTTGTTGCAATAACCAAAGAGTCGCATTTGTGCCACGTTATTATTTCCAGTTCTGATGGATATTTTATTGAGCGTATATATTCGGACAGCAAATTGTCAAAGACAAGCAGGTTTTATGAGATTGCCTATCTGAAAAAGGAAGATGCTGTATATTGGTTAAATAACCTGAAGAAGGAGTCTGGTATAGAGTACCTGACTCTGACTGATTCGCAAATAGAGAGGATGTGGTATTATTTCGGCGGCAGCATGTGGGAAATAAGCGGTTTTCTCTCAGTACTCATGAATAACGCCATTAATGGAAAAGTGGATGACGCTCTTTTAGAAAAGGAGGCTCAAAAAGAAATCATGGCCTGGAAAGTTCGCTTTCAGGATTATCTGGGGAAATTCTATGATTATGATTTGTTTGTTTCTGTTAACGATGTTTTATCAGAATCAGGGTCTTTTTTTGAAAAAGATTTAATTAAAAAATTTGAACGGGCAAAATTAAAGGAAGAATTGGGGATTCTTGTTCAGAAAAATCTGTTTTCCTATAATCCTGTTACAGGTGAGTACCAGCCCCAAGGGCCCAGCGTTGCGTTGGGTTTGAAGGCATTTTGCGATGAATTGTGAAAGGAATGTGGACAAATTAATTTCCCCAAGTAGGCGCACAGATTTGGTCCGAATTTGCCCAAATCTCAAATATAGGCTCAGATCTCAAAAGTTGGAGGAATAAAAAAGTGCTGGAATTAAAATCACTGGAATTAAAATCAATTGACCTGAAGAAAGTAAAAACAGAAACATTGACTATACCTGTCTGTGAGGATGGAGATATACATGATGACAAGATCATATCCTCTCTGGTAATTAGAGCGAAAAAGTTAAAGGAATTCAAAGGAGAGCAGGGTGAGGAAGTGACTTTTTACAGTCCTTCCGGCGTTAAAGTTAGCAGAGTGATTTTTATCGGTCTTGGTAAACTGGAAAAAATCAATGCAGAATCCTTGCGTGCTTTTGCCGGCAAGGCAGTCAAAAAATGTATTAATATGAATCTTTCTGAGGTGTTGATTGGTTGTCCTTCGGCAAAGAAGATCAAAATGGAGATGCCGTTACCTCTTGAGGCTATAATTGAAGGCGCTTACCTTGGTAATCATCTCTTTGATAAATATAAGGATGAAAAAAAACATAGTTCGCTCAAGAAGATTTCTTTTTTAATTAAACCTGATGATACTGAAGAGTCTGAGAAGTTATTGAAGAAGACAGTTGCTATTTGCGAAGGAACCATATTTGCCAGAGATCTGGTAAATACGCCTTCTAATGATAAAAAACCGGAACAATTTACACAATTAATTACAGACGCTGCAGAAAAAGAAAATTTGAAAGTTAAAGTATTTGATGAAAAAGAATTGAAAAACAATAAGCTTGAAGCATTACTTGCAGTAGCTGCCGGCAGTGAAAGCAAGCCGAGAATGATTGTTCTTGAATATAATCCAAAGGGTGCAAAAAAGACGGTTGCCCTTGTTGGTAAAGGAGTTACGTTTGACTCAGGGGGTATAAATTTAAAGCCGTCAACAGGTCTTGATGGCATGAAGGCTGATATGTCAGGTGCGGCTGCAGTAGCAGCGACTCTTATTGCTCTATCTAAACTTAAGCTTAAAATTAGAGTGATTGGAGTTATTCCTGTGGTTGAAAACATGCCGTCAGGCAATGCTTCACGACCGGGAGATATAGTAAAGAGTTATTCCGGTAAAACCGTGGAGATATTAAATACAGACGCTGAAGGCAGACTTATATTGATTGATGCAATTTCTTATGCAATCAAGAAATATAAACCAGGTATTCTTATTGATATTGCAACGCTGACAGGAGCCTGTGTAGTTGCACTTGGGGAGAAGATATCAGGGGTATTTTCATCTGACGATGAGTTGGCTCAAACTATAATTAAATCAGGTAAAAAAACCCATGAGCGTTGCTGGCATATGCCGCTGCCCGATGATTATAAAGAAGATCTTAAAAGCGATTTTGCTGATATTAAAAACATAGGCGGTTCACGATGGGGCGGCGCAATAACAGCAGCTTTATTCCTGTCTGAGTTTGTCGAAGATACAAGATGGGCTCATATTGATATTGCAGGCCCTTCTTATATGAAAAAGGGAAATGCATACTGCGGTGTTGGGGGTACAGGTGTTGGAGTGCGGCTGTTTTGTGATCTGCTTGCAAAGTTGTAATATTTATGTCGAAACACACACATGATTTTGTAAATAATTATGATGAAGAAAATATAGTATTTGGGCTGGACCGTGAAACAGATGAGAAGGCGTTGATTGCATATCTTCAGAAGTTTACAGATGATGAGATGATGCAGGTCCTGGTTAAGAGGCTAAGCGATGAGGATATCACCGGAATGCTGGATTATATTCTTGGAGTTTTGAAAAAACACCTTAAAGAAGAAGAATATCATCAAATATTTTTAAAGGATCGGTAACGCTGGGGGATTATTTTGCGGACTGTAATATTTGCAAATGGGGTTTTGAATAATCTCCAGGATGTTCACGATATCATAGTTCCTGATGATTTGATAATTGCCGCTGATGGTGGTACAGTTCACTGCCGGTCGCTGGGTATAAAACCTTCTGTTATTGTAGGAGATCTTGATTCTTT
>DAOWEW010000008.1 GCA_030638305.1 Desulfobacteraceae bacterium | reverse complement strand
GTGTCACCGCCATAACCGACTTTCAAAGATTCAAAGCCGGCATAAAGGCGTCGTTGTTTTTCATTCAAAGTGCTAAAAAAAATAATCAATGCTGCTTTCAGCTCATTCATTAGTATTTCAGGACGCATTTTCAAATTATCCTGATACTGTATACTATCATTTCTGGTCAATTCTTGCTTTTTTGCGCATTTGGGTGCGTTTGATAAATAAATATAAACGCCAGACATTTTTTTAAAAACACAGATATTTTGTCCACGTTCCTAACCCAAAAATCAACCGGTTTCCATGCAGATAACACATTTGCTCTATTGAAGCGGTTCAGGATGTCCTGCTTTTTATACTGGGATGTGTCGATTTGAAAACTCCTGCTTTTTGATTTTTTCTTCAACAGATTTGATAACATTACTGTCAACTTTTTTTCGATATTTTATCTCACAGACGTATAGCGCAAAACGTGCGTGTATCAGCAGGTCAATCTGACAGGCTTCTTTTCTGAGTGTTTTTTTCTGAAAATACGGGGCAGCACTGATTATGGTTTCAGGCGCTATATCAAGCTTTTTGATGATCACGTTGAGATTGTTGAGCACAAGGTTTTCAAACTGAAACCCCATGATGGTTTCCCAGCCTTTAAGATTTTCAAGATGGATACCCTTGTAAAGGTCTTTTTGGATTTTGTGTTTTACAGGTTCAATATACGGACAGGCGTGGTTGATGACAGGATATGCCGCCTGGAATTCAAACGATTTGAGCAAGGCGCGGCAGGCATTTACAAAAGCGCTGGAGTAAGTGAGAAGGACGTATATAACGAAAACAAATGGAAAACTGCATCCGCTCGGGATTCCGTGCATACGGGACCGAGTTGTGCGGACAGCCGCGATTAGATGGTATTACATGCTAAATTATATTAAATTCTGTTGCAATTTTGTGTAACATATGTATAATTCTGCCATGACATTTGAATGGGATAACGAGAAAAGCCGCAGTAACCAAGCCAAACACGGCATTGATTTTGATACTGCCAGGGCCTTGTGGGACGATGGCAATCGGATCGAAATCCAGAGCTCCTATTCACTTGAAAGCAGGAGTATTTTGATGGGTAAGCTTGATAAAAAACTATGGACGGCAATTTTCACACGGCGCGGGAGTGCCCTGCGAATCATATCAGTTAGACGCGCCAGAAAGCGGGAGGCAAATCTCTATGGTCAAAAATAAAATAGCGAAAAGCACGGAAGAATTTGACCGGCGATTCGATGATGGTGAGGATATCCATGAATTGATCGACATTTCCAAGGCCAAAATTGTTCGGCACGGTAGAAAGGTACGTATCACACTTGATATGGCGGAAGAACTGGTTAGAGAAATTGATGACATCAGAGATGCCATAGGTGTGGACCGAGGGGCCTTGATCAAGGTCTGGCTACACGAAAGGGTAAAACAAGAAAAGGCGTTGACTGCGAGAAGCTGAAGTTATTTCGTCCACGTTCCTAACCAGGATTTAAATCTCTCCCATATTCTCAAATTCTGCTGTCCATTCATAGAGAGTTACGCCCCGGTGGGAAGACGGAGATCAGATGTCGGAGGGCAGATCCGCAGATTACCCCGGTTAAATACAAGCAAAAGCAGATTTAACAGGGCAAGCGTGGATTAAGGATAGAGGGATTGGATGATTGTATTTGGTTTTTATAAAAGACTATTTTTCAGACAGGATAAATATTATATAGTGCGGTGTTATTGCATTTGATATAATAAAAAAGTTGTATTTTGAAGGCATTGCACATAGGTTTTACAAAAAAATCCTGTCAATTCTGTTAATCCTGTCCAAAAGCTTTTTAAAAAGGCAAAAATATGAAAAATCTTCCAATAGGGATACAAACATTTCGTGATATAATTCAAAATGATTATCTGTATGTAGATAAAACAGAGAATATATTCGATCTTGTGAAAAATCCAAAGGGTGTATATTTCTTTGCCAGGCCAAGAAGGTTCGGCAAAAGCCTTTTGATTTCCACATTGAACGAGATATTTGTAGGTGAGAAGGAACTGTTTAAAGAACTATGGATATACAGGTCTGATTATTCGTGGGAAAAATATCCTGTTGTCAGGATAGATTTCAGCAAAAAAAAAGCGGAAAACAGAGAGGATCTAAAGGGTTTTATCCTGAATCAATTAAAGAACATAGCTAATAAATATAGTGTTTCGTTGGAGTGTGATCAATATGATGAAGCGTTTGATGAACTTTTGACCAAACTTGGCGAGATCAATAAGGTCGTTATCCTTATTGACGAATACGACAAACCGATCATTGACAATATTGAGAATAAAGAACTGGCAATAGAGCTTCGTGAAATATTAAAGGGTTTTTACACCATCATAAAGGCGTGTGATGAATACATCAGGTTTGTGCTTTTAACAGGGGTGAGCAAGTTTTCCAAAGCAGGAGTCTTCAGCGGGCTTAATAACCTGGAAGATATTTCCATGGATGCCCGATATTCATCTTTTCTCGGAATAACAAAAGAGGAGATAGTCGATAATTTTAAAGACCATATAGAACAGTTTGCTGAATTAGAAGGGGTAAGCAAACCCGAACTGATTAAAAAGATAACATACTGGTACAATGGTTTTTGTTTCAGCGGAACGTGTGAAAAGATCTTTAATCCGTTTTCAGCGCTTCTTTTGTTCAAAAAACTTGTTTTTGGAAACTACTGGTTTGAAAGCGCGACACCAAGCTTTTTGATAAAACTGATCAAAGAAAAAGAGTTTGATTTAACAGGATTAGAGGGAGTCAACATAAGTGAATCAGCATTCAGCTCATATGAAATAGAGAATCTGAAAATTATACCGATACTTTTCCAGACCGGTTATCTGACGATTGCAGGATATAATAAAGATAGAATGGAATATACCCTGGCGTATCCGAATTTTGAGGTGAAAAGCTCAATGACAGAATGCCTAACTGAAGCATATTCTTTTGTGGAACGAGAGCTGGTGCATGGTTATGCATGGAAACTGATTGATGCATTAAGAGATCATGAGCTTGAATTATTCTTTGACACATTGCGCATCTTTTTTGCCAACATTCCCTACGATCTTCAAATAAAAAAAGAAAAATATTACCAGACAGTCTTTTACCTGATATTTTCTCTTATTGGGCTGAAAGTAGAAGCAGAAATAAAAACAAACATTGGCAGGATAGATGCTGTTATTATTGATAAAGATGTTTATATCTTCGAGTTTAAATTCAATGGAGATAAGGACAATGCTTTAAGACAGATCAAAGAGAAAAAATATTTTGAGAAATATCAGGGCATAGAAAAAGATATTTATCTGTTCGGAGTTGAGTTTGTAGATCGGAACGTGGGTGAGTGGACGGTTGAGAAGATGCATGTATGAAAAACGCCTTTTTAAGCTATGTTAGCCGCAGATTTACACAGATAAGAAACGTGGACGAATTAACTTCCGCAAGTAGGCACACAGATTTAGGTCAGGTTTGTTCGATCTATCCGATTTGAAATAGGCACAAAAGTTGATGGAATAGCGGGCTATTTTGATATTTTTGTGATTTTAGATCGGGCAAAGATGGCCTGATGCTGTGATGCATAGTTGCGGAAGTTATTTCGTCCACGTTCCTAATCAACTATTAAAAATCAAGATGAATGTGCTCTGAAACCTGTAATATTTGCCGGGGCAGGGCCTGATGATCCCGAATTGAT
>DAOWEW010000124.1 GCA_030638305.1 Desulfobacteraceae bacterium | reverse complement strand
GTTTTCGACCAATTGCAATACGGGCGACTTAGAATTTTTAGAAATTGCTTCTCTGAAAAACATTGCTCCACCTCCTGATATTATCAGGATTAGCTGAACATAAAATAACGAATCTTGTCAAGATATATTTTTATCTCGCAGCGCTTTATACAGGCACTACATTTGACCCCTTAATTTTATTACCTTTATTATCAACAGGTTATATTTTTAGCAAAAACTGCCGAAATTTCATAACTAATTGATATTATTGCAAATTACAATTTTAAGAAAAAATTTAGCCTGAAAAAAATGCGAAAGTCGGGTTAGGTTTTTCTATAATCCATGTCCACTTCCAGTTCTTCGATATCAGTGGTAGTCTCGCCTCGATTACTTTTTAACGAGTCTATTCCACGGCCAACCATACCCTTACGGGAAGCATAAGCCATC
Source organism: Desulfobacteraceae bacterium (assembly GCA_030638305.1). Next base: position 10,171 of record DAOWEW010000124.1, on the reverse strand, counting down.
GCTGTCTCTTCGGTAATGTGGCCTTCTTCGTACAGATTTACGATATAATCATCAAAATTGAGCATACCAAAGGCCTTTCCTGCCTGCATTATTTCGTAAAACGTCTTTCCCTCGGATTCTCCGTTCAAAATCGTATCTTTAGTTCTGAGGTTGGATCCCATGATTTCAAAGGCTGCCACACGACCGCCTCCTACTTTGGGAAGAAGTCTCTGGCACACGATCCAGCGGACAGTATCGGCAAGCCGGATGCGAATTTGTTTCTCTTCCTCGGTATTGAACATGCCAAGGATGCGATTAATGGTTTGCCCAGCATCCACTGTGTGCAAGGTACTTACTACCAGATGGCCAGTTTCAGCCGCGCTTAGACCGATTTCAACCGTTTCCCTGTCGCGCATCTCGCCAACCAGTATTACCTTTGGAGCCTGGCGGAGAGCGGCTCTTAAGCCGCTGGCAAAACTGTCGAAATCGGTTCCCATTTCCCTTTGGTTGAAAGTAGCCTTTTTTTGCGGGTGTTGAAATTCCACAGGGTCTTCAAGCGTTACTACGTGGACTGATTTGCTTTCGTTAATTTCATTAAGCACTCCGGCCAGAGAAGTAGATTTTCCGCTTCCAGTAGAACCTGTCACCAGAATAATTCCGTTTTTTTCCTGAGCCATCTTATAGAATGCCTCGGGTAGCGCCAGTTCTTTGCATGTTGGAATTTTGGTTTCGAGTTTTCTTAGAACAATAGAGTAGTTGCTTTGCCGGGAAAAAATATTTACCCTGAAACGTGCTTTGCCTGGAAGTTCATAAGACAAATCGCAAGATCCCTCTCTCAGAAGAATATCTGTAAGACGTTTGTCATTGTCGATCAGGTTCAAAGCAAAAATTTCAGTTTGAAACGGTGTGAGTTCATGAAAAGGAGGATCCATTTCTACCCCGATAAGCTCGCCCGAACTTTCTACCTGAAACGGCTTGCCGGCAGTGATGTTAAGGTCCGAGACCTTGTCAAAGGCATCAAGCATTCTTGACAGTATATGATCAATTTCCTGTTTTTTCATAGCAAACCATCCTATGCTTCGGTGAAGTCTGCAGGCGGGATCTTTAACAAAGACCTGAATTTTGACTTATCATTAGCTTTGGAATAAGCTTCCTCAGGACTTATCATTCTTTTTTTACACATTTCCATTATAGCGTCATCAAGAAGCTGCATGCCGTATTTCTTTCCTGTTTGAATCATTGAAGGAATCTGATAGGTTTTTGCTTCTCTTATCAAATTTCTAACCGCAGGATTTGCAATCAATATGTCAAGAGCGGCACAACGCCCTTTTTTATCAATTCTCTTAAACAATACCTGTGCTATGATAGCTCTGAGTCCGTCAGAAAGCGTGGAACGTATTTGTGACTGTTCGCTTGCAGGAAAAACCTCAATAATACGATCAACTGTTTTAGCAGCGCTGGAAGTATGTAATGTGCCGAAAACAAGATGTCCTGTAGATGCAGCTTCTATGGCAAGCGATATAGTTTCAAGATCCCTCATTTCACCCACCAGAATAATATCCGGATCCTCACGTAGAGCGCCGCGCAGGGCTGCGCTAAATGACCTGGTATGAAGACCGACCTCACGGTGGTTTACGATACAAGCCTTGCTTTCATGAACAAATTCGATCGGATCTTCGACAGTAATGATATGATCCTTACGGGTATGGTTTGCCACATCAATTATGGCTGCCAGTGTAGTCGACTTGCCGCTGCCTGTAGGGCCTGTTACTACGACAAGACCTCTTGGAAGTGATGCCAGCCTGGGTATTACAGGAGGAAGGCCAAGCTGTTCAGCGGTCAATATTGTATTTGGAATTTCTCTGAAAACTGCAGCAGCACCATTTTTCTGCATAAAGAAATTTGCCCGGTATCTGGCAAGACCGGGTATTTCATAGCCAAAGTCAACATCTCCGGTCTCTTCAAATATCTTGACCTTATCTTCGGGCGCAATCTCATAGAGCATGCTTTTCAGCTCATCAGTATCCAGTGTCTTATATTTGACCCTTTCTATATCTCCCGTTATTCTGAGTGCGGGTGGTTGGCCTGCAACAAGATGAAGATCTGAAGCGCCCTGATCATTCATCAACTTGAAAAACGCATCTATTTTTGCCATTTGCTATCCCACGCTCCTTATTTTATAACCGCCTGAATTATTAGAATTTTTTTAGTAATTCTAACTTAGAGTCATCTTCATCCGATATTTCCATACTTTCTTTTCCTATTTCAAGAAGTTTTGAATGAGCCTCTATTACAGAGCTGATTTGAACTTCGATTTGCATGCGCTGCCTTTTAAGCTCAACTACATCTTCATGCAATTGCGCCAGCCTGTTATGTGCTCTGTTGAGTATTTTTTCCGCTCTGACCTCTGCGTCGGCTATGATTAATTCAGCCGATTTTCGAGCATTTTCTTTCATCTGCTCAAGAACTTTTTGAGAATTAAGCATAGCGCGCTTAAAGGTTTCTTCGCGTTCCTTATACCCCTGGCTTTCAAGCTTTAGCCTTCTAACTTTCTCATGCAGGTTTTCGTTTTCCTGTCGCAATGAAGCAAAAGTGTCGGACATTTGTTCAAGGAATTTATCTACCTCATGGATATCAAATCCTCTAAATTTAACCTTGAACTGTTGTTGTTGAATATCAAGTGGTGTTGTTTTCATATTGCACCATATATTATAATAAATTAGCAGACAGTCTCATCAAGCTGTTTACGACAAAGCTTCGCAAGAACATCACTCCAAGCAGGACAATGATTGGAGAGAAATCCATACCTCCAAAATTAAGTGGTATTAATGCACGGATGCGAGATAAAACAGGTTCCGTAACATTATTGATAAAACGGACAATAGGATTGAAGGGATCCGGGCTGACCCAGGACAGTATTGCTCTTCCTATAATAATCCACATGAATATAAGTAAAACAAGATCAAGAATCTTTGCAATTGCCATAAACAAATATCCAATTATATACATAAATACAGGCCTCTTTATTTATTAGGGACGTGGATGAAATAATGATAGTGTATCAAGAAAATAGATAGAAAATCTAAATATATTCTTAAGGATAAGTCAAGATATTTCATGTAAAAGCATTGACACATCAAAGGTACAATCGTTACAATCCGGTCCCTATGTACAGCGAAAACATATAACTGTTCACGGTTTACGGTGAAGGAGGCAATATGTCGAAAATTAACAAGAAAATTGGTTTTATTGGTGCCGGAAACATGGGAGAAGCTTTTGTGGGCGCTCTTATCCGGACCGGAATTTTTTCTCCATCAATGATTTATACAAGCGATATAAGTGAAAAGCGGCTTGATAGTCTTAATAAGAATTATGGCATTTCTGTAATAAAAGATAATTTTAAAGTTTTTTCGGAATGTGAGATTGTAGTTATTGCTGTAAAACCTCAGCATATATATCAGGTTCTTTCAAAAATTTCTGAGCATAAAGGCTACCGGATACCGGATCGAAAGATAGTTATTTCTATTGCGGCGGGAATTCCTTTGCGTAAAATTGAAGATTTGCTTTACAATTCTCTTAATAATGAATCCAGAGAAAGATTGCCGATAATAAGAGTAATGCCAAATACGCCGGCCCTTGTCCTGGCAGGAATATCCGGAATGAGTGCTAATAAATATGCCGAACCGGAAGATGTGAAAACAATAAAAATAATTCTAAAGGCTATCGGTAAAGTAATTGAATTTAAAGAAGAAGATCTGGATGCAGTGACCGCTCTTTCCGGATCAGGGCCCGCATATGTTTTTTATATTGTTGAAGCTATGATAGAGGGAGGTATCAAAGTCGGGCTGGAGCGGGATAAGGCCGCCATGCTGACAGTTGCAACTATACATGGTGCCCTTAAGCTCATGGAAGAAAGCAATGAATTGCCTGAAATCCTTCGTAGAAAAGTGACTTCTCCCGGTGGTACTACTGAAGCCGCTTTTAAGATTTTGGAAAAAAAGAAAGTTAAACAAAATATAATAGAGGCCATTGAGGCAGCCGCAAGACGCTCAAAAGAGTTAAGCAGATAGGCTTGAAGTTGTGATGCATAGTTGTGAAAATTGTTTCGTCCTAAGTATATCTTTTTATCAGGCGTATCGAAATAGAGGCTATTACCCATGCGCTCATTGCTACAAGAAGGACAGGCACCCAAATATGTTCATTATACTCTATTTTTTCAAGCGCTTCAACTATGCCGACAATACCAAACAAAAATATACCAAACATGAATAAAATAACTGTAAAACATACTTTTTCAGCGTCATGCCACGGCACTATTACTTTTCTGAATAAGGGATTTTGGTCAAGGGGCATATTTTGTTTCTCCGGAAGTTATTTCGTCCACGTTCCTGACATGCAGACATAACATAAAATTGGTTAATTGATCAAGGTGTGGAATTAAATTATGACAAAAATAATTAATTTTTTTTTCTTCAGCGTATTTCTTGGAAATATTTGGGGGTGTGCTTTGTCTCCGGAAAAACTTTTAATAAAAGATATATCAAAATCATTTGACACAGGTACTATCATTTCTGCTGAAACAGGCAAGCCGGTATCTTATGAACATCTTATTAATGATCTTAACGGGGTTCAGGTAATTTATGTCGGGGAAAGGCATAATGACCGGTCACACCATGATATACAGCTCAGGTTAATAAAAGAGCTTTTCAAATCGTATCCATATATTTCTGTGGGCATGGAAGCTTTTGATCAATCATACCGGCAAGTTCTGTATCTTTGGTCTGACGGTGAATTGAGTGAAAAAGAATTTATGGAAAAGATGCACTGGTATGCCAACTGGAAATTTGATTTTGAATTATATAAGGATATTCTGCTTTTTATAAAGGATAACAAGATAAGACTTTTTGGTCTTAATATACCGTTCCATATTCCGTCCAAAATAGCTATTGGAGGAATTGAGAGCCTTTCTGACGATGAGAAAAAATACCTTCCAAAAGAAATAGATACCTCAAACGCTGACCACAGGGCCTATGTAGAAAAAATATTCAAGAAACACAAAGTCATGGGAAGGGAAAAGTTTGATAATTTCTACATGACCCAATGTGTGTGGGAAGAGATAATGGCTGAATCAATCTCACAAAATTTGAAAGGGAATCCAATAATAGTACTTGTTGGAAATGGTCATATTGTGCATAAATTCGGAATTCCGGACAGAGCATTCCGCCGCACCGGAGCTTCATTCAAAACTATTTTCCTTGTACCGGCAGGAAGTGAAGCAGAGCTTTCTTTTGCAGATTATATCTGGGTGACCCCTTCGATCAATAAGCATCATATGGGGCGCAGTCCTCATGGTCATAGATAGTACCTGAACTTGAAAAAATTTTCTATTTTTTGTTCGGATACTATATACAGAAATTTGAAAACTCAAAACAACTTGTCAACAACTTGGGGAGGCGGGCGCTTAAATTTAAGCGCCCGCCTCCCCAAGTTAATCTCATAATGAGTTTTCAAATTTCTGATATAATTTTATATTGGATAAAAACAGGAAATAGAAACCGTAAGTTACGGTGTTTTTTATTCTATCAGTAATACAATATCTTGTAATAAATTCTTGACAAACATCAACATCTTGTGTTGTAAAGCTTTTTTAGTTAATAATTCAATCAACCCATAAACAAATCTGAACAGGTGGTACAATTGTTTGAAGCAATAAAAAAACGTAACGGAAGGGTAGTTGAGTTCGATTCTACAAAAATTACGGCCGCTATTTTTACGGCCGGCAAGGCAACCGAAGAATTCAATGAAAAAGAAGCAAAAAAACTCACATTAAGAGTACTGACATTAGCCCATGAGCTTCGCCTTGGCTCTATTCCGGAGGTGGAAGAAATACAGGATATAGTTGAGAGGGTATTGCTTGATTCTCCGTTTTATAAAACTGCCAAGGCTTATATTTTATACAGGGAGCAGCATGCGCAAATAAGAAATTTTGTAACCAAAGCAAATGTTGATCTTGTTGAGCACTACATTCAGAAACTTGACTGGAAGATCAAGGAAAACAGCAATATGTGCTATTCCCTTCAAGGTCTCAACAATTACATTTCATCAGATATAACATCAGAGTACTGGTTAAACAGTATTTATCCACCTGAGATCAGATTTGCTCATAAAAATGGTGATCTTCATATACATGACCTTAGCCTTCTGTCGGTATATTGCGTTGGATGGGATTTGCGTGATCTGCTCATTCAGGGTTTCAAGGGTGTTGAGGGTAAAGTAGAAAGCGCACCTCCGAAACATCTGAGATCAGCTCTTGGTCAGATTGTCAACTTTTTCTACACACTCCAGGGTGAAGCTGCGGGAGCCCAGGCTATTTCCAATTTTGATACCCTTCTCGCCCCATTTGTGCGTTACGATAATTTAGACTATGTTGAAGTGAAGCAGGCCATTCAGGAATTTGTCTTTAACATTAACATTCCTACACGTGTGGGTTTCCAGACGCCTTTTACAAACATTACCATGGATCTTTACGCACCCTCAACCTTGAAGGACCAACCGGTAATTCTTGGAGGAAAAGAGTGTGATGAGACATATTCCGATTTTCAGCCGGAAATTGCTATGCTCAACAAAGCATTTGCCGAAGTAATGATGGAAGGTGATGCCAAGGGCAGAGTTTTTACATTTCCCATACCAACATATAACATCACTAAGGATTTTGACTGGGATAATCCTGATCTTGAGATGATATGGAAGATGACAGGCAAATACGGCATTCCATATTTTTCAAATTTTGTCAATTCAGACATGTCGCCGGAAGATGCAAGGTCAATGTGCTGCCGCTTGCGCCTTGACAACAGGGAACTGTTAAAAAGAGGAGGTGGTCTTTTTGGAGCAAATCCGCTCACCGGCTCAATCGGAGTTGTGACCATCAACATGCCAAGGATAGGGTATATTGCACAAAACGAAGATGATTTTTTTGATGATTTAAAAAAGAAATTTCAGCTTGCCGTTGACAGCCTTTTAATAAAGAGGAAAATACTTGAAAAATTTACTGACAAAAATCTTTATCCTTACTCAAAGTTTTACTTAAGAGAAGTCAAACAAGGCTCGGGTCTGTACTGGAAGAATCATTTTTCCACAATTGGAATTATAGGTATGAACGAGGCGTGTTTAAATTTTATTGGAGAAGATATTGCCAGTGATGCAGGACAGAATTTTTCACTTAAAGTAATGGATTTTATACGCAGCATGATTTCAGAGATGCAGGAGAAAACAGGAGATATGTTTAACCTTGAAGCAACACCGGCAGAAGGGACATCCTATCGCCTCTCCATGCTTGATAAAAAACAATTCCCTGAAATCATTTGCGCAAACGAAGAAGATTACCAAAAAGGAGCTGCTCCATACTATACAAACTCAACCCAGCTTCCGGTAAATTATACGGATGATATTTACGAAACACTTATGCTTCAGGATAAACTTCAGGTAAAATATACAGGCGGGACAGTACTTCATATTTTTCTCGGTGAACTGGTAAATGACATAGAGGCATTAAAAAGGCTCATCAGGAAAGTAGTAACTGATTTCCGTTTGCCTTATTTTACACTGACACCGACCTTTAGTATATGCCCGTCTCATGGATACCTGAACGGCAAACAGGAAAAATGTTCGATCTGTAATGAAGAAACCGAAGTCTATTCGAGAGTTGTGGGCTATTTAAGGCCTGTAAAACAATGGAATAACGGAAAACAGGCAGAGTTTAATTTGAGAAAAACATTTAAGGCAGCGTAATTTTTTAATGATGATTATAGGTGGATTACATAAGAGTTCTTTAATTGATTATCCCGGAAAGATAAGCTGCGTTATCTTTCTTTCAGGATGCAATTTTGACTGTCCTTATTGCCACAATCCTGAACTTGCGAAAGGCAGGTCACATGGCCCTGTTTTTTTGAGCAAAGACCTGATTTATGATTTTCTTGAAAATCGCAAAGGGTTTTTGGACGGAGTCGTTATTTCAGGGGGTGAGCCAACCCTGCAGAAGGGCCTTATATCGTTTTGTGAAAAGATCCGGCTTTTAGGGTATCCCATTAAGCTGGATACAAACGGAAGCAGACCCGAAGTAATAAAAAGACTTATTGACGAAGGCCTTATAAACTATATTGCAATGGATATAAAGACAGATCCTTTTCGCTACCCCTTATTAATAAAAAACGATTGCAGTCCTGATAACATATTTTCAAGTATCCGGATTATAATGGAGTCAGAAATTGATTATGAATTCAGGACCACATGCATAAAGTCGCTTGTAGATGAAAAGACTATCGAAAATATATCTCACCTGATTAATGGCTCAAAGCTTTATGCTTTGCAGCAATTTAGTAAAACAGATGTTCTGCACCCTGAGTTCTTCAAGGATAATTCCGATATTTATCAAGATGATGAACTTATGCAATTAAAATCCGTGGCAAGCCGATGGGTCAATAAGTGCATTGTTCGTTGACTGCCCTGACGATTTCCTCAGGATCATCCATGAGTTGCAGGATTTCAAGATCATTATGGGATACCCTATGATGTTCAAGCAAGCTGGACTTTATCCATTCCAACAGTCCTGACCAGTAATCAGAGCCTACCAGTATAACAGGGAAAGGTTTAATGCGGTGTGTTTGAATAAGTGTAACAGCTTCAAAAAGTTCGTCCATAGTACCAAAACCGCCCGGCATAATAATATATGCAGAAGCATATTTTACAAACATAACCTTGCGGATGAAGAAATATTTGAACTCCAGCTTAACGTTTGAATATTGATTTGGTTTTTGCTCAAACGGAAGGACAATGTTCATTCCAACTGAGGTGCCTCCTGCTTTCAGAGCTCCCCTGTTGCCAGCTTCCATGACGCCGCCCCCTCCGCCTGTTATTACAGCAAAATTGTTTTTTACGAAAAGGCCAGCCATTTCTTCGGTTTTCTTATATATTGGATCATCTCTTTTTATTCTGGCTGAACCGAAAAAAGTCACTGCAGGACCGATGTCGTGAAGCCTCTCAATGCCTTCAACGACTTCTCCCATAATTTTAAACAGACGCCAGGCTTCGCCTATTTTAAAATCATCAATTATAAATTGTTGTTCCACAGGCATTTTAACCACTGCTAATTTTTAAAAAACCGTAAACCGCAAACAATTTATTTTTACCGGTATACAGCCGATATTTACATTCCTCAAGCTTTACCCTTAAATCACAATCGTAACCTCACCTCTATCCACAACAATCGGAACTTCGCGTTTTCCATCGGAATATTTCAACATGGTATCACGAATTTAAATCCCGTTTTTTTAAATCTCTGATCATAGCTATTGATTCTTTTGTTTTTGAAGGAATTTCTTTTTTATTTTTTAATAATATTTCATAATATTTGCAAACTGTCAACGACATCGTTAGGATGCTTGACTGGAAAAAAATGCTGGATTATATAGGGCAGGGATCAGAGAAGATTATTTTTTGTTCAAAATAAATGGGAATTCGGGTTGGAAGATTCGCTATGAAAAATTATAAACTCAGAGTAGTTGAGACGGCACAATATTTGAAATCTCACATCAGGAAGGCTCCTGAAATAGGCATTCTCACAGGGACGGGTCTTGGCAATAGTGCAGGCTCACTATCTGTTGATATATCATTTCATTATAAGGATATTCCCCATTTTCCCGTTTCAACAGTTCAAACACATTTGGGGAAGCTTCTTTTCGGGGGCCTGAATGGAAAACCCGTTATTGCCATGCAAGGAAGGTTTCATCTTTATGAGGGCTACTCTACGGCAGATGTTACTTTTCCGATAAGAGTCATGCAGGAGCTTGGCGTTAAGATATTAATTCTTTCCAATGCCGCCGGAGGACTCAATTCTGACTTTAAAGTCGGGGACATAATGATTATCAAAGACCATATTAATCTTACCGGCTCAAATCCTCTTGTCGGGCACAATGAAGACAGTTGGGGGATCAGATTTCCCGACATGAGCAGGGCATACGATGAAAAGCTTGCTTTACTTGCTGAAAATGCCGGGGCCAAAGCAGGTATAAGAATGCAGAAAGGTATATATGCAGGCTTAATGGGGCCGTCTCTTGAAACTCCGGCAGAAGTGCCTTTTTTAAAAACCATAGGTGCAACAGCAGTTGGTTTCTCAACGGTTCAGGAAGTTATTTCG
>DAOWEW010000236.1 GCA_030638305.1 Desulfobacteraceae bacterium | reverse complement strand
TTCTCCCATTGGCGTTAAAACGGTTAGCCCTTTGTCCGATAAGTGGACATGGGGGCTAACTGCTGAATATGATCTTTTCTGGAGTGGAAAAGTTAAAAGTCACCTTAGCGATGTCCATCCAGGTCTTAACGATCCTGAGGTTGATCAAGATTTTGGGGATGGGTATGGGCTAAAATTTTCTATCCGGTTTGAGAAGGAGCTTACGAAGAATTATGCTTTATCAATTGAACCATACATAAGATATTGGGATATTGATAAATCGGATACAGCAATTCTTAGTTACTATGGTATACCAGATCGCTATGTATATGAACCGAAAAACGAAACTACGTCTTATGGATTGCGTCTGAATTTCGAATTTTAAAAAAATGAGACGGGGAAAGCTTTAAGTACGGATCTGTGGGGAGGATTTACCCTGTGTTGTCAATGAGTTGATGGTTATGAACGAGAACCTAGCGATGAGGATTAGAACATTTAAAAAAACTCATATATTTTGTCGGGTCCAACATGCCTGCTTCTTTAAAACCCTGTTTTCTTATAATGCAACTGTCACACTCACCACACGCCAGGCCATTTGAAGAAGGATCATAGCAACTGAGAGTTAAAGAAAAATCTACCCCAAGCTCAACTCCTTTTCTAATAATCTGCGCCTTTGTCATATGGATAAGCGGAGTTCTGATCTTCAGTTTTGTTTTACCTTCTACGCACGCCTTTGTGGCAAGATTTGCCATTCGCTCAAAAGCTTCTATATATTCAGGTCTGCAGTCAGGATAGCCGCTGTAGTCAATTGCATTAACTCCGATAAATATATCGTACGATTGTAGTACCTCTGCCCAGGCAAGAGCATAAGAAAGAAATATTGTATTTCTTGCCGGCACATATGTTATTGGAATTTTCACTTCCATCCTGCGTGTATTTCTGTTTTTTGGCACATTTAGATTATTATCCGTAAGAGCTGAACCACCATTTTTTTTTAAATCAATATCTATTACAATATGTTTTTTTATGTCCATGACATCTGCCACTTTCCTGGCTGCTTCTATTTCAAGGGAGTGGCGTTGTTGGTAAAAAAAACTTAAACTGAAAATTTCAAAACCCTCTTGTTTTGCAATGGCCATAACTGTTGTGGAATCAATTCCCCCGCTTGAAAGTACAACTGCTTTTTTTTTATCTTTCATCATATTTTTACCAAACTCATAAATCTTTATAACTTTTCGGTATCACCGACCTCCGACCTGCTCCCCGACCCCTGACCCCTTGCAGTTTACACTCCTCTTTTTTTATCTGGCCATATAATCTTGTGCAACTGAATTTGAAGTCTTACGTTAAGGCTGTCTTCAAGAATCCACTCCGCAAGTTGGGATGAATGTATTTGTTCAATCACAGGAGAAAAAAGAACATTTCTCATGGGAAATCCGGGAGATATCAACCTTGTCGTTTCTTTAGCAAATTCATAATCTTCGCGGCTTCCTACTACAAACTTTATCTGGTCCTTCTGATTAAGTCTTTTAAGGTTTTCCAAATCATTTTTATCATTTTCACCGCTTGAAGGGCATTTTATATCAACTATCTTTATACAGCGACTATCAACAACGCCTATATTAATACTACCGTTTGTTTCTAATAAAACCTCATATTTTTTTTCCAGAAGCCTGTTAATCAACAAAGGTGTTTCGCTCTGAAGCAATGGTTCACCTCCCGTGATTTCAATAAGCTGGCAGTTATAATGATCAACTCCGAAGAGAATTTCTTCGATTTTCAATTCAACCCCTTCATAATAGGCATGGGCTGTATCACAGTACGAACATTTTAAATTGCACCCTGTAAGTCTGACAAAAACGCAGGGAATTCCACTATATATTGATTCGCCCTGGATACTGTAGAATATTTCGTTTACTAAAAGAGACATGGATAACCACCGGTTTCAGATTCAGTTTAAAGCATTTCTTCAAAATCACCTACCACGCCCATAGGACGTGGTTTGATGAAGACCCCTCGAAGGGGTCATTGTCGCAAGGAAAGCCCATAAAGGGGCTGATTATTGTTTATTCGTCCAATTTATCTACTCGTTATCTAAGTTGTCTTGCTCTCG
>DAOWEW010000024.1 GCA_030638305.1 Desulfobacteraceae bacterium | reverse complement strand
TTCCCATCTTTTCAGATAGCTTGGAGATAATTTTCCAGTCGGGCCTGGAATCTCCAATGGGCTCTATTCCTTGTCTCACGCGCTGGACACGCCTTTCCGTATTGGTAAACGTGCCGTCCTTTTCTGCATAAGCGGCAGCAGGAAGTACTACATGGGCAAGTCTCGCTGTCTCAGTCATAAAGATATCCTGAACAACGAGAAAATCCAGTTTTTTAAGGGCTGCTTTAACATGTTTCAGATTAGGATCGCTTACAACAGGATTTTCACCCATTATATACATACCTTTTAACTCATCCTTAAAAACAGCAGACCACATATCCGTTACAGCAAGACCCGGTTTTACAGGAAGCTTAACGCCCCAGGCTTTTTCAAATTTTCTGACATTCTTTTGTTCAAAAACGCTTTGGTAGCCGGGAAAAACATTGGGAAGAGCGCCCATATCGCAGGCACCCTGCACATTATTCTGGCCTCGCAAAGGATTAACCCCTCCTCCTTCGATTCCGACGTTACCGCACAACATGGCCAAATTTGCTATTGACTTGACATTATCAGTGCCGAATGTATGCTGGGTGATGCCCATGCAATATGCAATAGATCCTCTTCCGGCTTCGGCATAAAGACGTGCAGCCTTTTTCAGGTCTTCTGCCGGTATGCCTGTAACCCGTTCAACAAATTTCGGGTTGTATTGCATCACCGTCTCTTTAAAGGCCATAAAATTCTCGGTTCTGTCTGCTACATAAGAGATATCATGCAAATCTTCATCTACAATTACATACATCATGCCGTTTAACCAGACCACATCCGTACCGGGCTTTGGACGCAGCCAGATTTCGGCATACTGTACCATCTCTATCTCACGTGGATCAACCACAATCAATTTTGTTTTGTTGTCTCGTATGGCCTTTATCATCTCAAGGGCTATCACAGGATGATTCTCAGTGGGATTGCTTCCTGTAAGAAGGATTACATCAGCCTTTTTAAAATCAGCTATCGGGTTGGTCATTGCCCCACTCCCAAACGATGCAGCCAGCCCGGCTACAGTAGGGGAATGTCAGAGCCGCGCACAATGATCAACATTATTTGTGCCGATCACTGTGCGCATAAATTTTTGCATGAGGTAATTTTCCTCATTTGTACACCTTGCCGAACTCAAACCGGCTATACTATCAGGGCCATTACTATCTCTTATTTCCAAAAACTTTTGAGCAATCAGCGAAATTGCCTTTCCCCAGCTTACCTCCCAGAAATACTCACCTTTTCTTACAAGCGGGGTCTTAAGCCGGTCCGGGTGACGGACAAATTCACTTCCGAACCTGCCCTTGACGCATACATTTCCGAAATTGGGACTATCGTTTGGATCTGTGGTAACTTCTACAATAGTCTGGCCTTTAATATTCAAAACAATAGAACAGCCACAGCCACAAAAAGGACAAACTGTTTTAATCTTTTTGATTTCGTTTGCAGCAACAGGCAGAGTAACATTTGCCTTTACAAGAGCGCCGGTTGAACAGTTATCAACGCAAGCTCCGCAGGAAACACATTTATCATTAATTTTAATAGAAACAATACACGGAAACCCGTCCTCTCCAAAGTCTTTTCCTTCCAGTTCAAGTGCCCCATATTCACAGCTATTCGCACAGCGCTGGCAAAATATACACTTGTTCGGATCAATAACAATAAATGGATGGCTGCTGTCAATCTCATACTGACGGCGTTTGAGCATTTTTGAAATCGGGAATTTAACCTTGTATTCGATGGACAGGCTGCGCAATTCACATTTATTAATGGCTACGCATCCGCACTGCAAGCACCTTTTAGACTCACGTAAAGCTGTTTCCTCTGTGAATCCAAGTTCTATCTCATCAAAATCCCTTGTACGTCTTTCCGGCGCCCTTACCGGCATCTTTTCTCCAAGACGAAGGGTAATATCTTCGAAATTATGCAAATCAATATCTTCAAACTTTTTACCCTTGGTAAAATTAAGCTGGCGTTTAGGGTGAGGTAATGGCGTGTCGGTAAGATATGAATGGATGGCGCTGGCTGCCTTTCTGCCGCCGGTAACAGCCTGAATAACTGTTCTGGGGCCACGGACAACATCTCCGCCTGCAAAAACCCCTTTTTCTGAAGTTTGAAATGTTTGAGGGCTGGAAATAATAGTTCCGCCCGGAAGAATATGAGGCTTTACATTTTCATCCGAAGATTCCATCCATGAAAGGTCAGGGACCTGTCCCGGCGCCAGGATTACAGTATCTGCTTCACGAATTTTTTCTGATCCGAGATAAGGAATGGGAATACGTCTGCCTTTCTCATCCGGCTCACTTAATTTCATTCTGACGGTTTCGAGTTTAAGAAAATTCTTTTCCCTGCTGATCCTTGAAAGACCTGTCATGAATATAAATTGGACGCCCTCTTTTTCAGCTTCCTTGAACTCCCTGTGAATTGCAGGCATCTCCATCATTGAACGCTGATATATAACAACAACTTCATTCACGTCCATCCTCACGCAAGTCCTCGCTGTATCAATAGCAGTATCACCGCCGCCGATAACTGCGACTCTTTTACCTATTACAGGGGTTTGTCCAAGACTTAAGTTCAGAAGAAAATCAGAGCCTGAAAGCACCTCATCCAGTTCCTCTCCTTCAATGCCTGATTGCTGTTTTTTCCATGCGCCTATACCAAGAAAAATAGCCTTAAAACCTTCCTCTTTAAGGCTTTTAATAGTGAAGTCAACTCCCAGCCTCTGGCCCACTCTGGTATTCACCCCTGCTCTGAGTATGCTCTCTATTTCCTGATCAACTATCTTTCTCGGAAGACGAAATTCAGGTACCCCATAACGAAGCATGCCCCCAAGTTGCGGCATGGCTTCGAATATCGTTACACAATGCCCCATTTGTGACAAATAATAAGCAGCAGAAAGCCCGGCAGGGCCACCTCCTATCACAGCGACTCTATGCTCGGAGGAAGGGGTAGGGGGGATGATATCAGTATCTTTATGTTGAATAGCGTAATCCGCCACAAATCGTTTTAAATGATTTATAGCTATGCACTCCTCAACAAGGATACGGCGGCATCTTGATTCACAAAAATGAGGACACACTCTACCTATGGAAAGCGGAATAGGGTTTTTCTCTTTGATAAGTTTCAGGGCCTCAATAAATTCACCACGTGCTATCAGGCCGAGGTATCCCTGAATATTAATATGGGCAGGACAGGTTTGAGTACATGGCGCAAGGCAATCGCCATAATGCCTTGACAGCATGCCGGATAGAATACGCCGCCTGGATTTTATGACGCGATCACTTTGAGTGGCAACTTTCATGCAGTCTTCCACAGGAGTGGAACAGGCCGGCAATAAATCCTTGCTACCATCAATTTCGACTACACAGATACCACAGGGATGTTCAACCGTCTTTCCCGGCACGTAGCATAGCGTTGGGATAATGATCCCTGCCGCATTTGCAGCTTGTAGAATTGTTGTGCCGGGATCAACCCATAACGTTTGACCGTCAATTATTATTTCAAACTCAGACATGTTTTATAATTTATAATTGACATGCTAAAGTGAGTTTTAGGAACACAGGATGAAACCTGCATCCGTTTGAATAAAATGGAAATTCCTATTCAATTGATAATTATCAATTGTCCATTATCAATTTTAAGTCGTTAGCCATGAGTGTGAATAAAGAACCTTGCCCATGAGAACACGTGTTGTTTTATAATGCTCCAGCTCTTTTTGGTCTAAGGAAGCAGGATCGGGTTCATTTCCATCCATAATATCATATACCAATTTTACATGTTCAGATCTTTCTCCCTTGGCAATACTCAATAATTCCTTGTCATACCCGTCGACAATCGCAGAATAGAGACCATGCTTCATAAGCATTATCATATATGTACGGTTCAGGTAGGGACGAAGTTCTTCGGGTGCACCATTGGAAATATTGGAAAGACCTACAATAGATTTGGCTTCGGGTGCAATTTCCCCGAGCATGCTCATAAATTCCAGACCTGATAGAACCTGGTTTGCATCAACATATATCGGGGTAGCAATAGGATCAATCCATATATCTGATGTGGAAATACCTGCCTCATTTGCCTGATAAATAAAATCAACGGCCATAGAAGCTCGTTCGTTTGCATCCCTTGGCATTCCGTCCTTGCCCCAGAGAAGTCCTATAACATCCGCTTTATATTGAGTAACCATTGGAATGCCCTTTTCCATTCTTTCAGGCTGCAATGAAACCGAGTTCATCAATGGCTTTGCTTTTGTATTTGCCTTTAATCCAGCCTCCATGGCGACAAGATTTGTCGTATCAAGAGAAAGGGGAAGATCACTAACCTCTCTGACTGTTTTTACCAGCCAGTCCATCAGCTCATCACCGCCCTTGCGTGCCGGGCCTATATTCAAATCAAGATAGTCTGCACCATTTTTTGTTAGTACACGAGCCATATCCTGAACAGGTCCGGAATTTCTTTCCTTCATCGCCGGACCGATTGTTTTTGACATTATATTAATATTTTCTGCAACACAGATAACCATAGGGAACCTCCGGGGCGTTTATCATTTATCATTTATCATTAAAGGCTACCAACTTGAAGCCGGACACAGCTATATTAATGTGTGGCCTTTCTCACCTTCTTTACGTTATGCGCTCCACTGCTTTAGATAAGCCGGCAGATGACTTGCTTCTCTTGGCCCGATCAGTATTTCCCAATCAGGCAATTCTTCTTCCAGTTCTCCACTTATTGTTGCAAGATAACCGGGAATAACGAGTTTGCGATGTTTAACTTTTTCCTCTATACCGGATTTTTTAATAAAAGTTGCAACTGTATCGGCTGCAAATTTACCTGCAGCCCAGGCAGTCAGAACAGAAAGTCCTTCAGTATCTTTTATCAACAGATAGGACGGTACCCGGCTGGCATCTACTTCACCGGAAACAATAAAATAGGTGAGCGAGAAATTTCCGGTAATAAGAACCGGTGAACTTTCATCTGCAGCACCGATTTCATAGATCTTCTGATCCACAGCCATGGGACGCTGAGGATCTGTAAAAATATTCAGGTTTGCAAGCAGAAGCGGGAATACGCTGTGCCCCTCTATTTCCGACATTACGATGATACCACCATATTTTGCCACCATCTGACAGGCGATCATAGTTTCCGTCATCAAGTTGTCTGCTATTTCGCAAGGAAATACAATTGTCGGAAATCCAAAGGGTTTAAATTTCTTTAACAGAGCAGACCTTCTTATAATAATCTGATCTTCAAAAACTTGCTTAGAAGTCCTTGCCCCGGAATCCAGAACTAAATCCTTTAAACCCATTGCTATTAATTTTTCAGAGAGTTCCGACAATTCTTCGAGGTTACTGCCCTTAACGGATAGCGGACAAGAAAGCTCTTTTGCAAGATTACCCATTGATTCAAAGTTGTCCTTATTGGCAGCATAAAGCAATGGTTTTCTGCTTGAGCAACTCCTGGCAGCCTGAGATAGCGCATCCACATCTTCGTTCATTAATACCAGACCCGCATCTGTCTCGTTGCAAACTTTTTCAACTAATGCCCCAAACCTGGAAGCATCTCCGGACACTGCTTTAATCGCAACCAGCTCAGCCCTCAATACAACGCCAACTCGTTCATAAACAGCATCATTAAACTTTTTAAGCCTTGCTGTAATCTCTGCCTCATCCATATTATCCAAAAGAAGAAGTGTAAAGGCAGGAGGATTTTCAAAACGTTTCTCATGGCGAAATAATACAGTTTCCCCGCCCAACTTTACTGCACGATCGCCCGTACCTATGACCACACTTCTTACAGGAGGCGCCGATGCCTCACCTATCTCTTCTTTCACATCATCAGGAATATCCGGACATGCATCAAGTTCAGCCTGACCCGCCGCCAGCTTCATGGCAAATGCCAGACATGTGGGAACTCCGCACTTTCCGCAGTTAGTCTTAGGAAGCTTTTTAAAAATATCTATACCTGAAAGTCCCATTTCTATTCTTCTCCTTTATTTCCATTGATGATTGGATGATTTGTTGATTCAGCCAATATATTTTTTTTATTTTAATGGATTAACTATTTTCATTTTTTCGATGACAAAACCATTTTGCATATCTTCCGAATAAAAAATTTCAGCGCTGGCATATAATGCACTTGCTAAAATAAGACTGTCCCAAAAAGAAAAATTATGATGCTCCCTTATTTCAGATGCTTTAAGAAGATTTTCTTTACTAATTTCAAGGACATTATATTTGTTATAAAAACTTTCGACCAGTTCCCGTATTTTTTTTTCAGAAAAGTGAGCCTTTCTGATAAGATTGACGCAAACCTCATTTATTATCTGAGTACTGACTGTGATTGCAATATTTCTATTTTGAATGACGGATTTTGCGATACCTGACTTATCGGTATCTTGCGTCTCTATAAATGCATACAGCCATATATTTGAATCAATAAAGCAAATCTTATCTTTTTTATTAAGTTCGGTCATATATTTCTTCTCTTTTAAACGGTCTGAAATCAGGTAATTTCAGGGGAGATTCTAAAAGTTCTTCAATTATATCGGAAGCTGTATCAAAGGTATCTTCCGTTAACAATATGACCTTCACAAGGTATTTTATTTTTTTTCTATATTTTTCAGGAACTTCAATAATTCCATCTATTATTTTTGTTCGAAACTCAACCGCATACATTTTTTTACCTTCCCAACCATTCACATCAATGGATCCATAGTAAGGGCAGGATGCCCTTTTTCTTCAAGAAAAGGAAGAATTTCTTCTTCCGTAGTTCCAATTGTATCATCAGCAATCATATCCGCAAAATTCGGGATACCCATTTCCTCGCATACAGGCTTCATGCGTTCGGCAAGTTCCTCTTTCAGCATCTTTGGAAGCCATACTACACGTTTTAAGCCTCCTTCGGCCAGCAGAAACTTCTTGCTGCAAATATAATGCTTACTTACGCCAAGAAAACCGGGTGTCTGGTTTCCACCACCTACCATGCCGGCAAGAGTCGTAAACTTCATTCCGCATGGCGTCATTCCCCTGGAATCTCTGTTTATTACCATAATGCCATTACACATGGGAAGAATTGTGGCTATACACTCAAAACATCCACATGCCGTCATTGGAAAATTTAGCAGGCTGTATGCACTTATCTGCTCAACTTTCTGGCGTGATGCCTTATTTACAAAATCAGTAATCCCTTTCCACTGTCCAAGAACAGGCTCCGTACATTCTCCTTTGGCAATAGGCTGATTCGGACCCGTAGGATTGATCTCAAAAGAAGCCTTACAATCAAGCCAGTTATAAGCACCGCACATTCCTACACGTTCAGGAGTAATGATGCATACATGGCTTGGAGCAAAAGACTGACACAATGTACATGAATAATAGGTTTCTTCCGTTTCATCGGTCATACCTTCAACTCTCTCATCTCTCTTTTTATATACATTCTTTGAGAGCTCTAACACTTCTTTGACTTTTTCTTCATCTGTATAAATCTTAACCTGGACTTTATCGACAATACCTCCAAAGTCCTGATGATACTTGGCATGCATGGCCGTTCCAATGTGTTTGAGCAAAAATCCTTTTTCAACAGCGGCCCTGCCTACCCTGATCCACATAATATTTCTCTGTCCGATATGCATTATACCCTGAACATAATTGACAAGATGATGGATTTGGCGTTCTAAGATCGGCTCAAAGTCCGACTGCATCTGCCGGCCGGCCACTTCAATCAGCATTGCAAATGGAAGCTTATCCCCTTCTTTAATCTGATCAAGGTCAGGTCCGATCATCTCAATCTTTCCGTCTTCTACTTCTGACATATCTTTTGAAACCGTCAGTTCGACTCCCATGGTTCTCCCACCGCCGCATTCAAAATAGAGATCATTTTTGCGGATACGTTCTCCCTCAAATGCAGGGCCGTAAGACATTGGAATATCGACCTTGGTGATGGAAACCTTAAGACCGCGAACTTCAATAGCTCTGGCCACAATCTTATCGTGGGGAACGTTACTGACCACGTGCTCGTATGTACAAATTCCTGTTGGGAGAACTTCAGGAATCGGGGTGTCGGCTATAGTCGGGAATCCCCAGTTAAGACCGCCTGCCGCATTGGCATACCACTCATCGGTTACGGTTCCCAGAGGCATTGCAAAGGCAAATACCCTGTCTTTATTATAACGAAGGTTTCCCTTAAAATCTCCGGGCTTAATCCCGCCAAAGGACATGGCAACACGTGTTGCAAATCCTATGGCAAACACAGTTGCCCTGTAACTCTGTCCAAACGAAACCAGCCTGGTAGGCCAGCCGATCTGGATACCTTCTTCAACAAGTTGTTCCGACATTGTTTTGCCTTCATGGTCAGCGCACATGAATACGTAAAGATTTTTTTCCTGAAGTTCTATTGCAATCTTTGCAGCTATCTCATTGGATGGAGCAGCACCCAGTATCGCAGCAAACCCGGGGGCACTGCCATCAACAAATTCCACACCTCGTTTTCGCATGATAACATCGTCAGCAGCTCCCAGCCATATATTGTCAGGACTCGGATCCTCTGCCTTTGTGTAAAAATCAGGCTGCTCCAGATATAGGATCGCCTCAATAATTTCTTCTGCAAAATAGGTAGCCATGCCTGCGTCAAGCGCTGGCGCCAGGTATGGAAGCCAGACCTTATCACTTACAGGCGGAGGTACGAGTTCTTTGCACCTATCCAGTATCTGACGAACATCTCCCAATGTTTCTACAGAAATTCCAAGCATTCCGTAAATAATCGGAAGATAATATGTTGTATTCGGAAAGCCGATCTTTTGATCAGGCCCCCATTTTTTCAATGCTTCCTTGTATTTTTCCTCTGCCATACCCACAATTTTGTGGGCACCTCGAATTGCTGCCGAACAAATTATCTTAGACACTGTTTTATCCCTCTCATAATGTTAGCTCATGGCGCATAGCTTATAGCAAAAAAGGAAATTTCTAGTTCCCAGTCATTAAATCTTTAATTGATTCTTTGACCAGACTAATCGCCTCCGGATGTCTCATCACCAGAATATCAGCTCCGGCAAGAAGTACACACTGAGCTGTTAATGCTTCCATCAATATCCCTCTTTTTTTCACATCTCCGAGCAGCGGCGCTTCCGATTCAGGAACTTTAACCTCTTTTGTTTTCCACACTTCTCTGGCAAGATTAGCAAGAATTGGAAACTGGAGCCTTTCATCTTCCTGTATCAAGGCTGCCATTCGAATACGTTCCATTACACTGTAACAATATTCAAGGCCATAGCCCAAAGCACCGGTTGACGGATCAATAATAATCTTTTCATCCGGCACATTTAAATTTCCTAAAAGGATATTAAGCTGTTTGGCAAGATTTATATCAATCGGCGTTGAAGCAACCACAGTATGGTTATAGCCTATAGCCGTTGCCCCGATTGCACGATAGTTCCCTTCTACAACAGGACCTATAATTAAATTCCTGCCTTCGCAAACCTCGCAAATCGCTTTTAATACATCAGTATCTTTGTCAACATTGCTGCAACCAAAAACAATTATTGGAACATCCACTGCATCAGAAACTTCTTTAGTAATTTTCGCGGCCTCATCGGCTGAAATATCTTTATCATTAGGATCGGTTCCGGCCAGTTGCAATGCAATCATTTCCGCTCCATATGTGTCAACACACTTGCGAGCCCATGCCGCAGGATCCTTAATAACGTCAGCAAACGGCTCTAATGCTGTATCCGGCCAGTCTTCGGGTTCGCTGTCATAAACTTCCATTGCTATCTTTGGAGGACAAGGCATTTCACCTTCAAACAAATGAAACGGATAACACGATTCACCACCAACTGTAACGGTATTTACTTCCCGTCCAACCGAAATTTCCCTTATCTTTCCATCGTAAGAAACTTTTCGTAT
>DAOWEW010000066.1 GCA_030638305.1 Desulfobacteraceae bacterium | reverse complement strand
TTGAAATTAAAATTTTCAAAATTCGAACGTTTGGCAAAATGATCTATCAGGATTGACGCGTTGAGAATTTGTGCCATCTTCTTATAGCCGAGCAGTCGAACAGCATAATTAATTGATCTAACCTCCTTGCTGTAATAAGCTGAATTAGCCATTTTGAGAAACCTGGCAACAATATCCGGAGAGAGTTTTCCAATAATCTGTTCAAAGTTACTCTCAGAATCGTTCAATAAGGATATGACTTCAAAAACAGACGCATCAGTCAATGGAAGGCGTTTGATCTTATGTTTTATCGTCTCAGTTATGTCTTTATCTGCCATAAGTTTTGCCAGTTTAGCCGTTTGGTTCTTTTTTTATTTCATTTCAGGCGCTTGCTTTCGCATCCTGTATTCTGAAAAATACCTTCAAAATTTCCGGGTCGAATATTTTTTCAGACGATATCTCCATTTCTGCCAATGCTTCTTCCAAAGGCCATGCCTTTTTATAAGGCCGCTCATGAGTCAAGGCATCAAAGACATCAGCTACAGTTACAATTCTGGCGGGCAAAGGAATTGAATCCCATTTTAATCCATCAGGGTATCCGTTTCCATCCCAACGTTCGTGATGACTCCGGGCAATTTCACGTGCAATTCGGTAAAATGGCTTGTCGCCCAGAATTTTTTCCCCTGCGATACAATGCGTTTGCATTACTACCCATTCTTCAACTGTCAATGGACCTGGTTTTTGCAAAATACTATCAGGGATGTGGATTTTGCCTATGTCATGCATGATGCTAAAAAATGCGATTTGCTCTGATTCTATAGGGGACATGCCCATAGCTCTGCATATATCGCGAGTAGTCCGCTGAATTCTATAAATATGCTCTCCGGTATCGTCATCTTTTGCCTCTGCTGCCAGGGCGAGCATTACAACGCCTTCTCGTACGGCCTCTTCAAGTTCTAAAGTTCGTTTATGAACCAGATTTTCAAGATTTTCATTGACGATGTTCAGTTGTTTGTTTTGTTTTTCGGTTAATTTTTGAAGTCGTTTATTCTCCAAGAGCAAGTTATAATGTTGAAAAGCGCCTTCAATTGTCCCGCTCATGATCTCAGGCAACCATGGCTTGGTTAAATATCCGAAAACCTGCGAACGGTTGATGCTGTCCATGGCATTTTCAAGAGTGCCGTGACCTGTAAGGAGGATTCTGACAACATCCGGTTTGATTTGCCTGACAGTCTCCAGAAAGGTGATGCCATCCATTTCAGGCATCATCAGGTCGGATATGACCAAGCCTATGTTATTCTCTTTCAAGAATTCAAGTCCCGCTTTAGCTGAATTTGCCGAATAAATGGAATAGTTTTTGTGCCTGAGCAGGCGTTTAAGGCTGCTGATTATTTTCGGCTCATCATCTACTATGAGTAAAGATTGATTAAGCATTGAAGCTCTTCTCCTTCTTCCCACAATATGGACAGTTTTTCCAGTTCAATTCCAAAGGCTTGTCGCACCCTGAACAGCATGGGTTAATTGCCGCTCCGCAAAACGGACAGAACTGAAATCTTTCTTCAAGACCGATCCCGCACTTCGGGCATGGGATTTCCAGTTTGTTTTGTGATCCGATAACTCTCAGTACCTCTTCACAGGTTGTATTCCCTGCTTTCACTTTATTGACGGCATCAATCAGAAGAGTCGTCATTCCAGACATACGGGCTGCTGTCATAATTTCTTTCTCGGCAGCATCCTCATGAATTATTCTTTTAAGTTCCCCATCAATTTGAAGCACTTCAAAAATACCGATTCTTCCTTTGTATCCGGTTTGATTGCAATGCTCACATCCGGCCCCTTTTTGAGGCGTGAAGGAGAGTCTGTTTTTATCAAGCCCGAGAGCTTGCAGTAGCTTTTCGGGTGGATCATCGTCAACCCTGCATTGCGGACAAATTTTCCGGACCAGGCGTTGAGCCACAACACCGGCCAGAGCTTCTGCGATCACATAGGGTTTAATCCCAATATCCTTCAGGCGTATAATCGAAGCAATGCTGTTGTTTGTATGCAGAGTACTTAGAACCAGGTGGCCTGTCAGTGCTGCATGAAAAGCAACTTCAGCGGTTTCAAAATCCCTTATCTCGCCCAGCATTATTACATTTGGATCCTGGCGTAAAAGAGAGCGTAAAATAACCGCAAATCCAAGACCGATTTTTGTACGGATATGAACCTGTTCCGCCATACCCATGAAATACTCTACAGGATCTTCAATTGTTGTAAAATTTTTTGTAACGGTAGCGCCTTGCAGCAAAAGCGAGTAGAGTGTGCTGGTCTTGCCGCTTCCGGTCGGCCCCGTGACCAGGACAAGCCCCTGGGGCAGATCAATAAACCGGGAGACTATTTCTAAATCCTTGTTTGAAAAACCCAGTTTTTCAATATCCATAATAGCCGCATTTCTGTCCAGTATCCTCAGCACTATCTTTTCTCCGTTAATGGTCGGGAGCGTGGAAATGCGCATATCGACCATTCTTGACGAAGTTTTCACGGTCACCCTGCCATCCTGAGGTTTTCGGCGTTCGGAGATATCCA
The DNA here is from genome assembly GCA_030638305.1 of Desulfobacteraceae bacterium. The sequence goes on along the minus strand of DAOWEW010000066.1, from coordinate 10,582 downwards.
GCTCGCTCATGATTTTAATCCTGCTTGTAATCGCAGGATGCATTGAAACCGGAATATGAATCTTATCTTCAAGCAGGCCGTCAATACGATAACGGACCATAATATATTTTATTTTGGGTTCTATATGAATATCCGAGGCATTATGGCGGAGTGCGTCGGTAATAATCGCATTAACAATCCTGATTGCCGATGGTTCGTCCTTGGCGCTCAGGAGTTCATCAATATCAGCCTCGTCATCCTGGTCTATGATGATTTCCAGGTTTTCGGAAGGGTCCATCAGATCAAGCTCGGAAAGCGCATGCTTTAAAAGATCATTGTCATCATATAGTTCCCGGAGCTTTTCGATAATTTCTTTTTGCGTAGATAAAACAGGTTGGATCGGGATACTGGCCATAAACTTCAGTTCATCCACCTTAACATAATCAGTGGGGTCTACCATTGCTACAATCAATTGACTCTCTGAGCGTTTGAGTGGAACGAGCAGATTTTTTTCACATATTTCTCTTGGGATGAAAAATGCCAGCTCCTTTGGAACTGTAAAATCTTTCGGATAAACACGGTTGATGTTCATCTCTAATTGAATTATTTTTATAATGGTTTGTTCATCTACGATTCCCATGTCAATAAGGATTGCCGGCAAAATCTTGTTTGTCCTGGCCTGAATAGCCTCTGCCTTTTTGAGATCATCTTTGCTTATAATTTTTTTTCGGAGTAAAAACCGTCCGACCTCGCTCCGGTTGGAGCTTACATAGCGGCTTAACTGCTTGATTTTCTTGTGCTGAATATCCTTTTGTTTTTTTAAGGACTTGTTTTCTTCAATTAAATCATATTGTTCAAGCGCAAGACTGACGGTAAGACGCAGGTCATCGTCATTCCAGGGCTTGGTGATAAATTTGTAAACAGCTCCCTCATTGACAGCCCCCATGATCGCGTTTACATCTGCATGACCTGTCAGCATAATCCTGATGGTCTGAGGATGCATGGCTTTAATCTTGCGCAACAGGTCTGATCCGTTCATTCCCGGCATCTGGTAATCGGAAATCACGACATGAACCGGCGCATCTTCAATAATCTTCAAAGCATCCGAACCGGAACCTGCTGTCAATATGGTATAATTCTCGTGCCTGAAAATGCGGCGCATTGCCCTTAAAACATTCTCTTCATCGTCAACAAACAGAAGTTTATAATTCTTTTTGTACGTTTTCGGCGCATCCTGTGTATTTTGATGCTTTGATTCCTTTGATTTTTCTGACTTCCCAATAAAAAGGGATGCTAATCCGGCCATGGCTGGTTGCTCGTTTCTGGTTTCTGGTTGCTCGTTTCTGGTTGCTGGTTGCTCGTTTCTGGTTCCGACTTTATTCACCGCTTTTCCGGATCATCACCCATGGTATCTAATGCCTGAACGAGAAGTCCCTAACTACTTGATTATCTTACCGGTATTTTAATTGTAAAGACGCTGCCTTTGCCTAACTGACTTTCCACATTAAGGGTTCCACCGTGGCTTTTGATAGTATCATAGGAGGTTGAAAGTCCGAGCCCCATCCCACTTCCAATATCCTTTGTTGTGAAAAATGGTTCAAATACGCAATTGAGATTTTCAGATAAAATACCCACGCCGGTGTCGGCTATGGATATTTTGACATACGGATTGTTGTTTTTGTGAGCTCTGGTAGTAATGGTGATTGTCCCCTGATCTTTAATTGCATCTGCTGCATTTAATAAAAGGTTCATAAAAACCTGATTTATCTTTTCACGATAGCAGGTTATCAGAGGAAGCTCGCTGTAATCCTTGATGATCTTTACCTTGCCTTTAAACGCATTAGCGAGAATATTTAATGCGCTGTCAATACATGCATTAATATTAGCTTTGGTTTCACCTGGCTGATCTATAGAAGCAAACTCTTTCAGGTCTGATACGATCTTTTTTATTCGATCCGCCCCATCTTTGGATTCCGATACAATATGTGTTGTGTCGCTTAATATAAAGTCAAGATCAATGTGTTTTTTAATGGCATTGATATTTTGGAATATCGGTTCGATTTCTTTTGTCGTTGGATAATTGTTTGCAGAGGCATAAAAAACTTTTTCAAGGAAGTTATACTCTTCGGCCAGTTTGCAGAGGTCTGAAATATACTCACCGAGAATTCCAAGATTGCTTCTTATAAATCCGAGCGGGTTGTTGATTTCGTGGGCCACTCCTGCGGCCAGTCGCCCTATTGCAGCCAGTTTTTCCTGTTGCATCAACTGAGCCTGGGTTTCTTTTATCTTTTTGGCCTTTTTGTCCACCTCTTTTTCGAGACTTTCAGCCAGCAGCCGGTATTTTTGCTCCGATTTTTCAAGCATGGCGGCCTTTTGTTTGAGCTGAGCATATGAGTTCTCCACCACTTGTCCGTGAAGACCTGCCGTTAAAAGTCTCTTGTATTTAGAGATTACGAGATGGTTCAAAAGCTTGATAATAAGAGAACCGAGGGGGATGATCGGATATGACTGCCGTTCCCCGGTTTTTTTATATCGGAGAAGCAGATAACCTATAGTTTCAAGTTCGTGTATTAAAGGAAAGATTGTGATTTTGTCCAGTGATGATCCGAATGTTTTAATTGTGTCGATCTGTTCCAGGCGCAATATCTTGCGAAGAGATGCTTCCTCGTTTGTGGGAAGCACACAATTCGCATAGTAAGATGTACCGTCAGGCAACAGCATAATGAGAGAAACAGGCGCTATTTTCTCTATCTCAATGCACAGTTCGTCGAACACTGATGTTGGAACAAGTTCGGTCAACCCGTATTCACGATCAAAATTGTTTGTCATTTGTTTTTCGTCATTTGTCATTGGCTGATTTCTTGTTTTTTGTTGCCGGTTTGCTCGTTGCTCGTTCCCACGCTGGAGCATGGCAACCAGGCACTTCAAGCTATGATTCTATTAATTGCAGGAAATCTTTCTGTGTCAGCGAATATTTTTCATTTAAGTGCCAGATACCGTTCAGGCTGAGGTAAGTCTTTTTCAGCGCTATTTCAAAGGTCTCTTTCACGCCACGACCATAAACCGCAGAACTAAAGGTAACTGGAAGGCCTGTGGGTTTCCAGAGATTTAATACCTCTTCTTCGGTAATGATATCTTTTAAGTCCCGCTTGTTAAACTGGATTACGAGAGGAAGCTTGTCGAAATCAAGGCCTACGCGGGCTGTATTTTTTTCCAGGTTGTCAAAACTTTCAAAATTACTTATTGCCTGGTTTGTCTGGGAGTCGGCCACAAAAACCACACAGTCCGCCCTGGACAATACTTCCTTGCGTGTGGCATCATGTGCCGGCTGTCCGGGGACGGTAAAAAGTTTTATTTTGACCTTGAAACCGCTTTCCGATTTTATCAGCATCGGGAGAAGATCAAAAAACAGGGTCCTGTCTCCCTTGGTCTCAAAGACCATAAATTCACCACACCTCGCCGGATTCATGAACTCATGGAGCTGCATAAGATTGGTGGTCTTTCCGCTTAATGCAGGACCGTAGTAAACAATTTTGATTACCAGTTTCTTTTCTTTTTCGTTAAGTTCAGCCATAGCGGGTTGCTGGTTCCTTAAATTATCTCTCTTAAAGACATAACAACTCCCTTGCCGCTAAATTTTCCGGAAAGTGGTGTTAAATCAATGTGATAGTTTGTTCCTGATAACCGATATTTATTTAACACCAGTGTTGTGCTGTACATCATCGCTTCATCCATCTTTTCTTCCATCTCATTTGAAAAGTAATCCGAAAGTCTCTTCCCTATCTCAACACTCTTGCCGTTCTTTGATAAGGATTGCGCTTGCTGATTGATCAGCACAATCATTCCTTCTACGCTGACGCCAATAACCGGAACCGGCAGGTCTTCCAGAATGGCACGTGAAAGCTCCAGTGCCTGATTCTGAATTTCAAGTTCCTTTGTTCTTTCTTGAATAAGCCCTTCTAAATTTTCATTTATTTTTTTCAGCTCTTCATTCTGTTCCAGAACCTTTTCATGTAGCCTCTTATTCGCCTGAATAAGATCAAATTGTTCCAAAGCCTTGCCGATTTCCAGCTTTAAATTCTGGTCATTCCACGGCTTTAGAAAAAATTTATAAACATTTCCTTTATTTATTGATTCGGTGATTGAATCTACCTCTGTATAGCCTGTAAGGATGATCCTGATCACATCAGGGTATTTTTCTCTTACTGCTGCCAGAAATTCCGTGCCGCTCATCTGTGGCATCCTCTGGTCGGAGAGTATCAGATGGACATCATTTTCTTCAAGAATCTTCAGCCCCTCTACACCGCTTGAAGCTGTCAACAGCCTGTAGCCTTCCTTTCGAAGCAATCGTTTTATAGAATGCAGTATATTTGCTTCGTCATCCACGCATAGAATTGTATGCTGGTTGTCGTTCATTTTAAATCTCCCTCGCCGATATCGAAAAATTGACAAGCTGATTCGATCTCTTTCGACACTTCAGGAAACCATTTCGACACAGTCTCTAATTGAGGCTTCATTGCACTTGCCGCATCAGGATAAATTAAAGAAAAATCAAGCTTGTTTTTCTGACCGGGCATAAAACTGTTTGCTATGATATCGGCTATATGTATGATCATTAACAGATTAAAGTTATTAGCATTTTTAGTTAACGCATGGTGATATTGGATAGCATCAGTCAGAGACTCGGGAAGCTGCCATTTTTTGGCCAGATATTCTCCGATTCTGGCATGGGTAATCGGAATTTCTTTTTTTTCAGCATCATAAAATGATAGATTGTTCTCCTTGGCCGATACCCACACTTTTTTGAATAGATCCTGGAAATGCTGGAAAAGAACGATTTTTCCTATATCATGCAAGAGTCCTCCCGTAAAAAAATCATCAATAGGCTGAAGACGGATCTCTTCAGCAAGATGCCTGCTGATCACAGCTACTGCCAGCGAATGTCTCCAGAATTCCGTAACATCAAAACCTTCCAGGGCGTTTTTATCTCCTGAAAAAGCATTGATAATCGAAACAGAAACTACAGCGTTTCTGACCGTGTTGAACCCCAATAAAACCACGGCATGGGAAATACTGCTGATCTTGGATTGAAAGCCGAAAAAAGCCGAGTTAACCAGCTTTAATATCCTGGGGACCATTGCCTGATCCTTTTCTATTGTTTGCGCCAGTTTGTTGATGGATGTATCATAATCCCGGAGCATCTTGTTCACTTCCATGGCAATTGAGGGCAATGTTGGAAGATCATCAATACGATCAAGTTTTTTCAATATTGTTTTTGAATCCATGCAAGAAGCAACCTCCTTTGACTCTTTTCTTTCGCTCAAATCAACTACTCAACCAAATCCGGTTCTGTCTGCAAACGGATAATAAATGTGGTTCCTTTTCCAAGTTCACTCTCCACATCAATCGTTCCTTGATGTTTTTGAATAATATTGTAAGCCATATTCAACCCCAGGCCGGTTCCTTTTCCCACGTCTTTGGTCGTAAAGAATGGATCGAATATTTTGGAAAGAATGTTCGGTGGCATGCCGCTGCCCGTATCGCTGATTCTGATTTCAACATACCCGTTGTCAGCCTCAGTCGAGATCCGAATTTCCCCTTTTTGTTCTATGGCCTGGGCCGCATTGACCAGGATATTCATAAATACCTGATTCAGCCGCTGGGGGTAGCATTGTATGAGCGGAATATCACCAAGCTTTTTGACTACATTTGCCTTGTATTTCAACTCGTTCCAAACGATATTAATAGTGCTCTCAATCCCCTTGTTGATGTCGGCGTGTTCCAGTTCCGCCTTGTCCACATGGGAGAAGTCCTTAAGGTCGGATACAATTTTTGCAACCCTTGTTGTCCCATCAATGGACTCTGCAATTACATTTTCGTAGTCATCAAGGATGAAATCAAGATCAATCTCGTCCTTTACTTTTTGAATATCTTCGATTACCTTATGGATAGCCCCGTTTCCGGATATCTCTGATTCCCTGCCTATGGTTGCCTCAAGGGTCGCATAGTGATCCAGCAGTTTGATTATATCTTTCCTGTATTCATCCATCGTTCCCAGGTTGCTCTTCACGAACCCGACAGGGTTGTTGATCTCATGTGCTACACCCGCGGCAAGCTGTCCAATAGATGCCATTTTTTCCGATTGCACAAGTTGTGATTGTGTTTCCTGAAGATCTTTCAGGCTTTTTTTTAATTCCCCTGTTTTATTTTCAACCATTTTCTCAAGATTTTCGTTATAGTCTCTTAGTTGCTCCCTGGCCTTTAATCGGTTGGTGATATCCTTTACATAACAAACAATTGCCTTTTTCCCGTCAAATTCAGTGACAGCATAGCTGATTTCGACCGGTATTTTCGTGTTTTGCATATCAATGCTTATAAGTTCATATGTGCTGTCTATCCTGCCGCTGCGGCCTCGCCCTGATCCCTTTTTCAAAAAATTGATATCGCCGTTCTGATGAATAATATCCTCTACGCTTTTTCTGACAAGTTTTTCACAGCTATATCCTGTGATGTCAGCCATGCCCTGATTGGCATATCTGATAAGTCTTTTTTCATTCTCCTCGTCTTGAAAAACAACAATACCTACTCCTGCCTCGGAAGCAGCGGAGGACAAGGTTCGATATCTTTGTTCAGATGCCTTTAATTCCGTGCCGGTTGTTTCCAGGTTTTCTATCATCTGTTTGAAAGCATTAGCGAGCAGACCAACCTCGTCTCTTGATTTAACCTTTACGCTGTGCGCATGCCAATCCCCGTCCGATATATCTTTTGCAACTCTGGCAAGATCTGTAATCGGTCTGGAAATTGATCCGGACAGCAAAAATGAGGCCACTATTCCGGCTGCAAGGATAAGTCCGCCGAATATCAGATTACGAAAAATCAGATCGTTGATGGTCGCATTGACTGATTTCTGCGAAAGCCCCAGGATGATGTACCATCTTTCCTTGCCGATATTGACTGGTTGCATCAGCAGATACCCGTACTCTTCTGTCTCCTGAAAAAAATAATTCTCAACAAGAGTCTCATGATCCACCAACAAAGACATATCAACCTTATTTCCGTAATAGGTTTTGTCATTCGCCATGTAGACCTCACCGTCGGGCTTGACTATCTTTGCGTAAATCACACCATAACGATTGTCCCGGAAAGATTCGTTCAGCACCTCCTCCACGAAAATCCAGTTCAGGGACCAAAAGGCGCTCTCAGTGCTGGAGGCAATATCATTGACCAGGTGCTTGCCCATCAAAATGAGCCCATCTGTGAGAACCCTGGATTCCGTCTTGACGCCCAAATAAGTGCTCAGTCCCACAGCGATAACAAGCAGCGCCACAACATGGAACATAAGCTTGTGGACAATCGAAAATTTTATCCTGAATTCGTCTTTGGGCATTTTGCTAACTTAGAAACGGGAAGGAAATCTGCGAAACAACATGGCTCTATTCACTGCTCACACATTAACATGCTCACCCGGCTTGATATCAAGAACTCTGACTTCAGGGGCCAGCTTGTGTACCTGTTTTTTAAAACTGTCACTGCTTTGAACAAGAACCGGGAATGTGCCGTAGTGTTCGGGGATGACAATCTTTGGGCTGATGAGTTTGCAGGCAAACGCCGCTTCATCGGGTCCCATGGTAAAAACTCCGCCAATAGGCAAAATGGTTATATGTGGCCTATAGTAGTCTCCGATGATGGTTTTCATATCTCCCATTAATGATGTATCCCCTGAATGGTAGATTTTTAACCCGTTTTCGAATTCCATGATATAACCTACGGCCTCTCCTACGAAACGGTTGGCCCCTTCAAATCCGGTCAACTGTGCTCCCGCGGAATGGAATGCCTCAACCATGGTTATCTTGATCCCGTCAAAATCAGCCGCAGCCCCTTTGTTGCCCAGAGTAAAGGTCTGACAATTTGCCCCGGGGATTTCGGCCTTGATGAAAAAGCTCAATTCCCATGGAGCCACGATCTTTGGTCTGTAGTCAGCTATCAGCTCCTTTGCATCCGGCAGCATGAAGTGATCTACATGACCATGTGTCCAAAGAACCAGGTCAACTGCGCCCAATCCTTTCTTTTTCCTGTATTTTCCGGGACACTTGGGATTGGTACTGATCCACGGATCCAGCAGGATGTTTTTTCCCTTGCACGAGGTGAACAAAAAGCTTCCATGTCCCAGCCATTCTATGCCGACTTTGCCCTCGCAGACAGACGTTTTTTCAACCGCATGGGCAGTGTCCTGTTCAAGAAAACCTTGCAAACTAACCATCCCGATGGTCGCACCCAGACCCATAAAAAATTCCCTTCTCGAAATACTCATTTTTTCTCCTTGATCCATCGTACTCTTAAAGTGAAGTGCCTAAAGTGAGCTAAAGTATATTAAAGTGCCTAAAGTTAAGGAATGCGCCTTCGGCGCTGCTTATTTGAAAACTGCAACTGAGCTAAAATTTTGTAGAAATTGAAGTAAAGATAGCCAGTAATTCACCACATTCTTCGTAGTCTGCCTTTACCTGCTCCCAGTGCGACATTTTTGCCTCTACAACTACTTCAAGCCAATATTGAGTTTCGCTTGCTTCGCTTGCACAAATAACGATTTTGTTTTTAAAATCCGCTTTGCTCCTGGAACGATTTGCCTCACGATAATTAGCGCCGATAGAGGTGCCGGATTTAGTAATCTGATTCCGTATCACTCTGCCTTCAGGTGTATTCGGCAACTTCGAAGATGATTGAATAACTCGCACTGCAAATTTTCGTGTTCGTTTTTCAAGTACTGCAGCAAATGCTTTGTTATCCACTTTTTCACCTCTAACTTTTAACTTAAAATTAGCACGCTGAAGGCGTACCACAACTTTAGGCATTTTAGGCACTTTAAGTACTTTAGGCACTTTAGGCACTTTAAGGCACTATATTAATCCGATCGTCTATAAGCTTGTTTTCTCCAAGTTTGTAAACAGAGCTGATTGACGATTTCTTAACTTTCGTACCACTGGCAAGTAAAATTCTGCCGTCTTTTAAACGAATATCTTGCGACAAAACCATGCCTTCTTTCAACTCGTTATAAGTGATCCATATATCCTCTTTTTTCTCTCCTTTAGATAATTTTGCTTCTTGTGCTATTTTTATCAATTTTGTTACAACATTGATATCATATTTCCGGTGAGCGCCAAGCAAAATGATTTTTGGTGCGATTTTTTCGATCATTTTTTCAGGCTCTGCAACATTACCAAAAGAATCACCTACTTTGCTAAGAATATATTTTATATCCTTTGGCCATCTGTATATTATGTTGCAATAACTTGCTACAACTCTTATGATACGTGATCCCAAAGGTATTTCGTCTTTTTTTAACCCATTAGGGAAACCGCTGCCGTTAAAGTTTTCATGGTGATAAAGTACAATTTCAGCTACTTTGTCCAATCTTTCCACAGTTTCGAGACAGATTGAAGCAATAGCAGGATGCTGGTAGTACATTGTTAATTCCACCCCGTGCATAGCTTTCTCATCCTTTAATAATATCCTTTTGGATAATCCCAACAAGCCGATATCATGTATCATGCCGGCCATTTCAATTTGATCAAGCTCTTCACTGTCCAAACCGTATTCTTCGGCAACCTTTCTTGCAAGTTGCGCTACATGTTTCATATATCTTCCCAGTTCGGGATTCAGGGTTTCAATCAATGAAGACAGCAATCGAATTGTGTCTAAAAAACTCTTTTCCAGTCTTTTGTTGGCTTGTTTTAATTTTATATTTTTTTGCCTGATTTCCAGGGTTCTTTTGCTTACTTTTTCCTCCAGATTTTTGTTTAGTTCATTGAGTTCTTTGTTTTGCGTACTCGTAAGCTCTGAAAGTCTCCTGTTTTCCAGCACCAGTTCATACTGCTCAAGCGACTGTCGAACCTGAACCAGCAGCTCATCATCATTCCACGGTTTAGTTAGATACCTGTGAATTTCTCCTTTATTGACGGCATCAACAACGGCATCCATATCGGAATAACCGGTCAAAAGATACCTGTACGCATCAGGAAAAATTTTCCTTGCCTTTTCCAGGAATTGAGTGCCGGTCATTTCCGGCATACGTTGATCCGAGATAATAAGTGACACAGGCTTTTCTAACGCGTTAAGCAGCTTGAGACCCTCCTTTCCGCCGGAAGCTGTGAAAATCCTGTAATCTTCCTTGCGAAAAATCCGTTTAAGCGATTCTGTAATAGATATCTCGTCGTCTACAAGTAAAATGAAATGTTGATACTTAAGTGTCACTGAAGCTCCTCGTTGCTGGATTGAATATTGTCAATTGAATATCTGTGGAATCGTTTCGCTCTGTTCGCCATCGCAAGCCATACTCAATGCTCTTCGTCCTTTTGTTGGTTTGCTCGGGCGAGGCATGGGGTCTGTTCCTTTGTGCTTTTTATACTTTTTATATTGTAAGCAATATTCATGCCCCAACCTGTTCCCTTTCCTGCCTTCTTGGTGGTAAAAAACGGATCGAAAGAAATCCGTCAAGTTCTTGGCGGCAAAGTGTTTGTTTTTTGACACGTTGCTGTAAATTAGTAACAGGTTGGGTTGAGCCCTTAGGTTTTGTGTCTCAACTCAACCTGTAAAAAACAATCATTTA
>DAOWEW010000119.1 GCA_030638305.1 Desulfobacteraceae bacterium | reverse complement strand
GGAGATTACGTAATAGTACATGCAGGCTTTGCCATACACAAAATAGACGAGTCAACGGCAATGGAATCTTTGAAATATTTACGTGAGTTAGCTTCTTCTACGATAAATGAATGAGGCTGATTTTGAGTTTGCAAATTTCGTATTACAAAGATTTTTCTATTTTAGCTTTTTCCCTGAGTGTTTGTATGTATAGCTTTACTTCCTGTTTTGTTTTTTCCTGCTTCAAATGCTGAACAAGATTGTCTTTTACATCCTTATAAGGAATTGTCTTTTCGGGCTTTTTATCTACGACCTTGATAAGATGATATCCGAAATGAGTTTCAACGATATCACTTACTTCTTCAGGTTTTAATGAAAAGGCCGCATCTTCAAATGATTTTACCATTTGACCTCGCTGGAAGTAGCCCAAATCTCCGCCATTGGTTTTGCTGGGGCCTTCTGAAAATTCTTTTGCAAGCTTAGCAAAGTCCTCGTTTTTATTAAGCTTCTGTTGAATCTGTCTGAGTTTTTGTTTTGCTTCAGATTTCGTTATTTCGTCTGCCTCTGGCGCAACTTTTATCAAAATATGACTTGCTTTTACTTGTTCGGATTGTTTGAAGTGGTCGGGATTGGTATCATAAAACACCTTACTTTCTTTATCTGAAATTTTAATTTTCTGAGTGATCCGGGTTTCAATAAGTTCCTGTATTGCAAGGCCTTTCTGAATCTTCAGCTTTAAAGCGCTCTCAGATAACTTTAGTTCTGTTAATAGCCTTTCAAATTCAGCGTTATTGGGCAACTTTTGTTTTAAAGATTTTATTTGAGAGTCGATCTTTTCTTTTTCAACCTTAATTCCGTTATTATGGCTTTCCTGAAACAGCAATTCGAGGTCGATCAGGTTTTCAAGAATCTTATTTCCGATATCTTCGAGCTGTGTTGATGAAATTTCCTGTCCTTGCTGTAAAATGTTTTGTTTTACCTGGTCTATCTCTCTATTAAATTCTTCCCTGGTAATAACCGATCCATTGATTATAGCTATTTTATCCATTGAAGGATCATTTTTTTCTGCCTTGACGGTTGATGCAGCTACGGTTGAAGCAGCTACGGTTAAAACAGCTACGGATAAAGATAGCGCTACTATAATTGAATAAACAAATCTTTTTCTCAAAAGATTTCCAGTATAAATCTTTATTGGCATAACGTTATTCTCCCAATAAACTACAAAGTTTATTAATTTATTAATTTTTACAAAAATTATTATATTAACTGCAAATTATAAGGTTTGCAAGAAAAAAGTTTGATTTCGTCCACGTCCCTCACTTGTGAAAGTTATTTCGTTAACATTTCTTACTGTGACACGGTTCAAATGCCCTGAGAAGATGCGGTTTATTGGCGCTTACTTTTAAAAAATAGCTTGACATCATTTTTTCTTTAGGCTATTAGCTTTATCTAACAAAATTTGATAATATCAAATCCGCAAGGAATTTCTTACGGTTTTCGGTCTTTCAAAGGATGCGGAGAACGTAAAGATGTAACTTACGGAACATTGAGTTGCGCTCTTTTGTTTTTAAGGGGGGGCGGAACGTGGACGAAATAAGAAGGAGAATTTGTTTTGATAACAGTGTCACAACGCTCTGATGCAATCTCATTTCCCATGCGCATGGCGGGTGAAGGAGAAAACGTCAAGATCATGTCATTAAGAGGGGGAAGAAGTTTTCACGACAGACTCAGTGGTATGGGGCTTAATGTGGGTGCTGAGGTTGAAATTGTGAAAAATCAGGATGACGGACCGGTGCTTGTCGCTCACAAAGGAACCCGTCTTTTTCTTGGAGGAGGAATGGCAGAAAAAATCCATGTTATGATAGTTGATAAAGGAGATCAGGATGGAAACAAGCTTAGGTGATTTGGATGTTGGAAATAGAGGTAAGGTTGTCGGATTTGTGAAGGGAGCTACGGCGTATCGGGAAAAGCTGCTTGCTATGGGACTGACCAGGGGTACTGAGTTTGTCGTGAAGCGCGTGGCTCCTTTGGGCGATCCGGTAGAAATTGATGTGCGTGGTTTTGCTTTGAGTCTCAGAAAGGACGAAGCTTCGGCAATTATGATAGAGAAGGAGAAGTAGGCTATGAGTGATTTTATTATTGGTGTTGCAGGCAATCCTAATTGCGGCAAGACCAGTTTGTTCAACGCTCTGACCGGCGCCAGTCAGCGGGTCGGGAACTGGCCCGGGGTCACCGTGGACAGGAAAGTCGGTGTGTACAAGCATGAAGGCAAGGAAATTGAGGTGGTCGATCTTCCCGGTATCTACTCGCTTGCTGCGACTTCAATAGATGAACAGGTGGCCCGGGATTACATTCTTTCCGGAGAAGCGGATATCATCGTTAATATTGTAGATGCCTCCAACATAGAGCGGAATCTCTACCTTACGGTTCAGCTTCTTGAGATGAAAGTGCCGATGGTGGTATCGCTCAACATGATGGATATTGCCAGGAGCCGCAAGATTGATATTGATGTTGCTGAATTGTCTAAGCGGCTGGGTTGCGCAGTTCTTCCCATCGTTGCTACGAAACAGGAAGGTGTTCAGGAACTCAAGTCAACAATTAATAAAGCCTGTGAGGAGAAACTTGTTTCAGATACCAGTGTAATGTATCCGGCTGAAATAGAGAAGGCAATTGAGGAATTAATTCCGGTTATCCGGAATACAGTTGACAGCAGGAAAATGAACGCACACTGGGCCGCAGTCAAGCTTCTTGAAGGCGACGAATTGATATCAAAATTCGTGGGGGATGACACCGGCGAGATTGTTGCCCGCTGCCAAAAAGAGATTGAAAACAAGCTGGGTGATGAAGCCGATATTCTCGTGGCTGACAGCCGGTATGGACTTATCACATCGTTGACCGGGAACACGGTCAAGAAGGGTACCCAGGCGCGGAAAACGGTATCGGACAGGATCGACAGGGTTGTACTCAATCGTGCCATGGGGATTCCCATCTTCCTGGCGGCCATGTACCTGATGTTTATGATCACCATTAACCTGGGAGGCGCGTTCATTGACTTTTTCGACATATTTGCCGGCACCATATTTGTAGACGGGTTTGGAACGATGCTTTCCGCCATTGGTATTCCGGACTGGCTGAATGCCATTCTCGCCAGCGGCCTTGGAGGTGGCATCCGGACAATTGCCACATTTATTCCGCCTATCGGCTTCATGTTTCTTTTTCTTTCCTTTCTCGAGGACTCAGGCTATATGGCCCGTGCCGCATTTGTTATGGACAGGTTTATGAGGTTTATCGGATTGCCGGGCAAATCCTTTATTCCTATGATAGTGGGCTTTGGTTGTAATGTTCCGGCCATTATGGCAACTCGAACTCTGGAAAATCAACGGGACCTTACGCTGACCATCATGATTAATCCCTTCATGTCCTGCGTGGCGCGTCTGCCGGTTTATGCGCTTTTTGCGGCCGCGTTTTT
>DAOWEW010000098.1 GCA_030638305.1 Desulfobacteraceae bacterium | reverse complement strand
GATAACCTCAACTGCGATTTTAGCTTTAAGTTTTCCACTGTAACTTTTTCTCATGGACCCCCTTATTGTTTTTATTTTGCAAATGTTATATCCTTTAATATGTAACTTAACAACTGGTTCGAATTATGGGGTCCATTATAACTTTTGTTATTAAGGAACGTGGACGAATTAACTTCCACGTTCCTTAATATTAAACGAATTTGACCCGGTTGTTGAATACCTTTTTCGAAACGACGTATATTTATAAGAGGCTTATGATGGAAGATGCACAGAAAAAAAAGACGATTAAAGTCTTTGTTGGTAAAAACAATCGGGCCAATGTGATTTGCCATAGTTGCGGTCACGCGAAACAATTTGATGTGACGAAATTTAGAAATCTCAACAAAACATTGAAATGCCGCTGTAAATGTGGGAAGTCATTTTTTTGTACATTAGAGTTCAGGCAATATTTTCGAAAAAAAACAAAACTAAGCGGCCATTTTACCTTTTTGACAGACAGTGCCAAGCATAAAATTATTGTTAACAATATTTCACAGAAAGGTATTAATTTTTCAATGCTGACTGTCTGTGATATTAAAATTGGTGATATGCTGGAAGTGATTTTCACGCTTGATGATGCGAATAAAACTGTCATTCGCAAACAAGTTGAAGTTAAATCTGCCAACGATAGGCTTGTTGGCTGTTGTTTTACAGATACACAGTCATATGATAAGGAACTGGGATTTTATCTTCGGTGATTATGGCAGTTATTAACACGACTAATAGATATTTTGATTTAAACACATATTACAGGAATATATTCGGCTGCAGAGTTCAGAAAATCAGCATTGATGCAGGGCTTTCATGTCCGAACAGGGATGGTACGATTTCAACAGGCGGATGTATATACTGTAATTCAAAAGGATCGGGAACGGGCGCTTACGCAAAAGGGTTTACAATAAAAGACCAGTTAATTAAAAGCAAAAAAGCGCTTTCCAAACGATATAAGGCAAAAAAGTTTATTGCTTATTTTCAGTCTTTTTCTAACACATATGCTCCGGTTGGCAAGTTGAAAAGCCTTTATGATGAAGCTCTTGCGGTGGATGATGTTGTCGGGCTGTCAATCGGCACAAGACCCGACTGTGTGGATAAATCTGTTCTGGAACTTTTACAGAGCTATGAAAAAAATTATCTGATCTGGATAGAATATGGTATCCAGTCTGTTCATGATGAAACACTTGCCTTTATAAACAGAGGCCATGATTTTAAGTGTTTTAAAGATATTGTCGATCTTACCGGAAATACAGACATAAAAATTTGTGCCCATGTTATACTGGGGCTGCCGAATGAAAATAAAAAGCAAATGCTTGAGACGGCAAGAACTATAGCGGGCATGGGAATAGATGGTATCAAATTGCACCTTCTTTATGTTGTTAAAGGAACCAGGCTTGAAAAACTTTATAATGCCGGAGATTACAGATGCCTTGAACAGCAGGAATATGTAAATCTTGTGTGTGATTTTTTAGAACTGATACCTGAAAATATGGTAATTCAGCGTCTTACAGGGGATCCACATTATAAAGAACTGGCGGCGCCAGCATGGTCACTGAATAAAATGGAAACACTTGCCCTTATAAAAGATACTCTGGAGCAAAGAGATTCATGGCAGGGGAAATTCCCATAATATAGGATTGCTGAAAAAATAACGGAAATCTTATATATTGCGCTGAACGTTTACATTCATTATGTCATATGATCGGAAAATAAGTTTTTCTTTTTCAAGTCTTTCAGCCGGTAAAGGAATAAGTTCTGAAGAATTTAATTTCTCTTTCAAATCATCCTTTGATGGAACAGCATTTAAATCCTCGCCAAGCTTTTTGCCGGAAACAGTTTCAAGCACTATTGCTGTCTTTCCGTCTGAAACCACAGAAAAAGGGATCTGATAGCTTTCAAGTAGTCTTGAAGCAGCAATAATTTCCCTTTCCCTTGAGCCCAATGAAGCGGCAGCACATTTTATAGCCATATATCTTGCCCCATCAACACAAACAACAAGGTCTATCTGTGATTTGTAAGGCTTGCCTGCAATAACAAGTTCAATATCGACATCAACTTCAATATCTTTTTTGGAAAATCCTTTTTCGTTAACTAAAAAGCGTTCAACATCCTGCCTGTTCGCCTCAGCACCAATGTCCGGCACCTTTTTACCTGTAATAAAATCTGTAATCATTTCGTACGATTTTTTTACATCAGTCATAATTATGCAAACCTTTCACTTGCTGATATTCCCCCAAAAACTGTAAACCGTTATACCTATATCTTCACATGGTTAAGGTTAATATTTCTTTTGAGCATGCTTGTTGCCGTTTTTTTAAACTGCTCTGTTACGTCCGATACAAAAAAAGTGTACCTGCCTTTTTTACTAAGCATATCATCAAGTTCCCGATGCTTTTCCAAAAATGTCTTTACGTTATTCGCTACAGCGATAGAAGAGTCGATGATGTTTACCCGCTTGCCTGTTTTTTTTTGAATGATATCCTTTAATAAAGGATAATGAGTACAGCCAAGAATAAGTGTGTCTATCTGTCTGACTTTCAATGAATACAGATATTTTTTAACAATCATCCTTGTTTCAGGCTTGTTAATCCAGCCTTCTTCAACCAAAGGTACAAGGAGTGGGCAGGCTTTTGAGTAAATCCTTGCTTGAGGATTTATTTCCTTTATTTTTTTTTCATAAATACCGCTTTTGACTGTTGCCCTGGTTCCAATGATTCCAATACATTGTTTATGAGAAGTCTTAATTGAAAGTTCAACTGCCGGTGTAATGACTTCGAATATCGGAACATCAAAATTTTCAGCCACGATTTCCGTAGCAACACTTGAAGCTGTATTGCATGCTATGATAACGATTTTTGCGCCCCTGCTTAAAAGAAACTCAGTGTTTTCAAGAGCGTATTTCTTAACTGTTTCAGAACTCTTGGTGCCGTATGGTGTTCGGGCGGTATCTCCAAGGTATATGATATCATAATCGGAGAGATGTTCCATTAATGCTTTTACAACCGTTAATCCGCCTATTCCTGAGTCAAACATTCCTATCATATCAATTAATAATAAATTGTGTAACAGTTTACGGTTGTCGGTTTACGGTTTTATGTTTTGATCAACCGTGAACCGTTAACTGTTAACTATTGTTTTAGGTTTGCGAACTGACCTGATGCATTCCTGTATTAGATTATCAGGCACATCAGTTCTAATACCCGGGCATGAATCAGCCATTATACGCCAGTTGGTTATGTCTGTCAGCACGCTTTTTATAAACGGCCATGCTCTGCACATGCGAGGTTTAACCGGATGTATGGTACACAGATCATTCCAGAAAATACAGTAACCCTCAGCTCCCTGTGCAAGCACCAGCTTACTTCCGGATTTAAAGCAGTAGTCGGAAGCAAATTTCTTTGGATCTGTATTTATATAAGCTGCAATTTTCTCAATATCATTTGCTGTCACATAGGTTCCTCCGAATCCTTTGCAGCAATCACCGCATTTTTTGCAAATAAATATATCTGAAGGTTTTATGGTATTAAATGTCATATCGTGTTTCCATAGCTCTTTTTATAGTAACCTGGTCAATGTATTTCAGATCACCACCTATCGGTATTCCTGAAGCAATACGAGTTGCTTTAACCGGGTAATTGTCTAAACATTGTGCAATATACGAGGCTGTGGCTTCGCCTTCAATTGTAGTGCTTGTTGCAAGCACTACCTCTTTTACATTGTTGTCTTTTATTCTTGATAGCAACTCCTTGAGTTTTATTTCATCAGGCCCTATACCGTTCATTGGAGACATGACACCCTGAAGAATATGATAAGTTCCTTTAAAAACACCTGACTTTTCAATAGCTACCATATCGGCGGGCTGTTCCACTACACACAATAATGAGCTGTTTCTTGTCCCATCACTGCAAGTATTACAGATATCGCTATCGCTCAGACCAAAACAAATAGAACATGATCTTATCTTTTTTCTGGTTTCCATAATGCTCAGGGAAAGCTGCTCAACCTCTTTTATCGGAGAACGAATTATATGCATAGTGAGACGTTCAGCAGTCTTTTCTCCTATCCCCGGAAGCCGGGAAATATTTTTAATCAGGTTCATGATTGATAATGGATAGTGACTCATACTAATTACATCCCAGGTATTTTAAGGCCACCGGTAAGTTTGCCCATTTCTCCTGAAACCATATCCTGGGATTTTGCAAGGGCGTCATTTATTGCGGCAAGTATTAAATCTTGAAGCATTTCAACATCATCAGGATCAACGACTTCCTTTTCTATTTGTATTGATAAAATCTGGTTTCTGCCATTTGCTACGACTTTAATCATACCTCCGCCGGCAGTTGCCTCAACGGTTTTATCTGCAAGCTCTTCCTGCATTTTAAGCATCTTGGACTGAAGCTTCTGAGCCTGTTTCAACATGTTTCCCATACCTTTCATGTGTAAATCCTCCTTACATAATTTTTATATCAACAACTTTTCCGTTAAAAATTTCGAGTGCATCATTTATTAGGGGGTGGCTCAATGCTTTCTGCTTCAAATCGTTGCCTTGATTGCCCACCTCTTTTGGTTTGTTTTCAGCAGTTATGGTCAGATTCATCTTTTCATCAAAAAAATTACTGCATATTTCTTGTATGATGGCAATATTTTTATCACGTTTTATCATATTTACACTATAATCATTACCATATACCTTAATTTCAATATCTTGCCCGGTAAGTTTTTTTAAGGAACATTTTGATAGAATTGCAGCAAGAGAAGGATGCTTTTTTGACAAAATATCAACGAGTTTGTTCCATGTAATTTCAAGATTATCATCAGGGGCATAAGAAGTAGAATTGCAAGATGCGTTAGGCTCCGTTTCATCAGTCTTTGTTTCATAAGTCGGGTCATCTGAAACTGAACCAACAGATTCATACAATTGTTCCGGTTTTACCTCCGCTTCATAGGGCGTCTTTTCTGAAACACCTTGCGGACCCTTAACTTCATAATCAGCAGGAATTGCCGGAATGTCTTTTTTTAAATCGTCAAGTTTTTCTATAAGCAAATCAATAGGTAAGGCGGGCTTTATCTGGGATAGTCTGATAAGGGCTATCTCAAGTGCCAATTTTGGTTGAGCTGAAAGCCTTATCAAAGCCTCTTCTTTGAAAAGAAGATCAAAGATCTGGTTCAAATGAGCTTCGGAAATACCCTGAACCTGCTTTTGTATTAAATCTATTTCATGTGAAGGGAGATTTATCAGTTTGTTGATATTTGTGCCCATCTTTACAACAAGCATATTTCTAAAATGTTCAATAATGTTCGCATAAAATTTTTTAATTTCATATCCGCGGGTATAAATTTCATCCACTACATTAAGAGCTTCCGGAATATCTCTTCGTAAAATTGCATTTGAAATATCAGAAATTATTTTTCTATCGGCAACTCCCAGAATGTCTAATATATTCCTGGAGTCAATAGTTCCTTCCGAACAGGCTATTATCTGATCAAGAAGGCTTAAAGCATCCCTGATGCTTCCCCCTGCTTCGCGGGCAATTAACATTAAACTTTCTTCAGTTATATCAATATGTTCCTTAGAACATATCTTCTTCATATGATTCGAAATCGACTCAATATTAATGAGTTTGAAGTCGTAACGCTGGCATCGGGAAAGTATGGTTACAGGTATTTTGTGGGGCTCTGTAGTTGCAAAAATAAACATTACATGTGCAGGGGGCTCTTCCAAAGTTTTTAACAAAGCATTAAATGCAGATATGCTCAGCATATGAACTTCATCTATAATGTATATCTTGTTGGGACTGTGAGCCGGCTTGTAGTTTATATTGTCACGCAGATTTCTAATTTGTTCAACACCGTTGTTTGATGCACCGTCAATTTCAAACACATCAACTGCATTACCTGAAGTAATTTCACGGCATGATCTGCATGAATTGCAAGGGGTCGGGGTGGGCCCGACCTTACAATTCATAGCCTTTGCCAATATTCGTGCTACAGTGGTTTTGCCCGTTCCTCTCGGTCCGGTAAAAAGAATTGCATGTGCAACCCGACACGATTTGATAGCGTTAGTTAAAGTTTGGGTGACATGGTTTTGTTGTATAACCTCGTCAAAGGTTTGGGGGCGATACTTACGAGCAAGAACAAGGTAGGACATATATTTTCCTGATTAATTAATGGCGGAGAGAGAGGGATTCGAACCCTCGGTACCGCTTGTGGCAGCACACACGATTTCCAGTCGTGCTCCTTCAACCAGCTCGGACATCTCTCCATAAAGATAAGGAACCGCTTAAATTATATTAATTGATGGCGGAGAGGGTGGGATTTGAACCCACGATCCCGTTATTAACAGGATACCGCTTTTCGAGAGCGGGGCCTTCAGCCGCTCGGCCACCTCTCCAATACTCAAAAAAAAAGGCCTTTGCACCACACTTCCTTTTGCTCTATTAAATTAAATATTTTCTAAAAGGTTTAAAATATAATTAGAGCAGGTAGGAGTCAATATAATTTTTGATTTGAACTGTCAATATACTCTATCTTGTTTTTGCCTAAATTGAGCGATTTTTGCTCGACCTGCACCAATCTTTTATGTAGATTCCCAAAAAATAATTTACCCGCCATAAAAAAGATTTGCTATATCTCAATGTCTGGCAATAAATTACCAGGCTATTCTTAAATGCCCCTGCGGGACAGGATAAGGATTCCCCGCTGATACAAAAAAGAAGATACTTGACAATTTTTCATTATTACAATAAATTTTAGATAGAAACGTGGACGAAACAACTTATTGTCTTTGCTGTTGAACCATTGCCTGATTTCTACAAATTCAGCGAGAATTATAGTGAACAAAAACCGTTTAATTTTGTGTCTTTTTTTGATCTGGTGGATGTGTATTGCTGTTTTCTATATGATTACTGCAATCAGGATTAGCCGGGCAAGGGAGACTATCTGTCAATCCGGAGTGGAAATGGCCAAAGTTTTTTCCAGGCGTGTCAGCTTACCTCTGTTAGAACTGAATATGCCAACTCTGAGTGCATTGCTTACTGAAGCTACCGGTAATTCGGATATAGTTTATGCAGCTATTGTCGATCATAAAAATAACATCATAGCTTACACCAATGTTGAACTGATAATGCCTGTAATAAAAGAGGGGGCACGCACTGTTGATCAAGTTTGTTTTTGGGAAGGGAATTCATCTGATCACAAAAAAAATATCAACTTTTCTTCAGATGTGACTTATGCGGAAACAAAAATCGGCGAAATATATCTCGCTATTTCAGCCGCTGAAATCAACAAATTTAAAAAGCTCTTTGCTCTTGGTGCGCTTTTAAGTTTTACTGTATTGTTGTTTGTGATAATTGTGTTATATTATAAAAATTTCAAATTGATAGCTATCAGACTAAAAGCTGCTTATATATCACAAGCACCTGGCGATAGCGTTTTTGCAACAACAACCTGTATCGCATGCCCGCTGTGTGGAACAAACCAGCCTTTTTCCCGGACAGTTTTTAGTTGTACAAACCTGGACGGGTTCAGAATTATCCAGTCAACAAATAGTAAGCTGAAGTCAGGAGTGGCTAATAAATCTAAAGATATCTTTTTATCGGAAATTGATAAAAAAAAAGATTTGGGTTGGTTGAAACATCAAGTAATTGTTCGGTGCATAGAAATTATTAAAAAACTGACGACTTAGAGGTTTTCATGACATCTGTTCGCGAAATTGCCTTAACAAGCATGTTATGGGTAAAAGAGTTCCCAACGAACATTTTCAGGAAGACCACTATGAAATTACTTGAGATAGAATTTATTCGACGCAATAGAAACAGCCTGGTTATATGTATTGTCATTTGGCTCATAGTCTCTGTAATTGGCTATGCAGTTTTAAATAGTAATGTAAAACGTCTGACCAGTGATTTTTATCAATACGGATTGTCAACAAGCCTGAAGCTTGCTGACAAGATTGCTCCGTCTCTTTTAGAAGATGACATATTGTCTTTGAATGTTGCGATCGGCGAGGTTGAAGGCAGTAATAACTTGATATCCGCATCAATTCTGAATCATAAAAACAAGTTTGTGGCTCACACCGATTCCAGTATGATAAACAGAACATTTATACCTATCAAGGATGAGAGAGAGATAGGTACTATTAAAGACGTTTCCATCAAAGCAAAGTCTTTGCCAAATAACAAAAAAATTGTCAGCTTTTCAACAAATGTTACCTTTTCCGAAATAAATATCGGCAACGTGTATCTGGTGTTTTCTTCAACGCGCCTGTACAGCTCTATAAGTAAATACAAAGCGTTCTTTCTTTACGCGATACTCTTTAGTCTTTTTTTGTTTTCAGCAATCATGACAGCAATAGATCGTATTTCCAGAACAAAAGCATTAAAGATTCAAAAAAAACTTAAAGGTATGACCCGAATCGGTCCTTATATACTGCAAAAGAAAATAGCACAAGGAGGAATGGCCGAGTTATTTCTCGCAGACTATGTGCGTGAGGATGGTTTTCGAAGGATTGTAGTCGTAAAAAAAATACTGCCTCATCTTATTGAAAATTCAGAGTTTATTAAAATGTTCATCAGGGAAGCCAGACTGGCCGCATTATTGCAGCACCCAAACATTGTTCAGATAAATGATTTCGGCAAGTTCGAAAATGTTTACTATATCGCCATGGAGTACGTTTGCGGCAAAAATCTGGGTGAAATCACAGCAGTAGCAAAAAATGGCCTCCCTGTTGATCAGTCAGTTTTTCTTGTTTCACAGATCAGCAGAGGTTTGCACTACTCGCATTCTAAAACAGACGACAAGACCGGAGAACCTCTGAATATTGTTCATCGAGATATCAGTCCCCAGAATATCCTTGTTTCATTTCAGGGAGAGGTCAAGATAAGCGATTTCGGAATTGCTAAAGCCAAATCTGAGCCCAGTTTAACCCAGGCCGGTGTCATTAAAGGAAAACTTTCCTACATGTCTCCGGAACAGGCATTGGGGCAACCTGTTGACCTTAGAGCTGATATTTATGCATTGGGCATTGTCTTTTATGAAATATTATCAGGGGAACAACTATATCAATTTGGTAGTGATATAGAAGCCATTCGGTTTATTCCTGAAAAAAAGATAGCTCCTGTAATAAAATTAAGACCTGATATCCCTGACGAGTTAAATAGAATTGTAATGAGATGCCTGGAGAAAGACAAAAAAACAAGATATCAAAGCGTACAAGAACTTCATGATGATTTGACACGCCTTAAAACGAGATTAAACATAACTTATGACAGGTCAAATCTTGCAAAGTTTATGGAGAAGCACTTCAGGCAATAGAAAATGTTTTGTCCACGTTTCTTAATTCATGGAGAAATTTAGAGTGAATCATGATATCAAGATGCCATCTTTGTTGCCCTATCTTGAGCTTACCGATACGAAATTCCGATTAAATTTTTCTTTGATCTCTCAAGATGTTTCCATTCTGGAAAAATCTCCTTTTCCATTTCTGATTATCAGTGAGTCGGACCCTTTTGCCAGGCTTATTGACGCTCGGTTTGCAACCGATGCCGGAAGTGAAATCAAACGAGTATTTCTTTTGTTTCAAAAGAATGAATATCATCTGACAAAGGATGAATTACGGCCTTTTAACAATCAGGATATTGATCAATGCTGGCAAAAAGCCTTTTCGTTTTATTCGAAAAAAAATCATGATGGTTCTGTTTTCATCCTGGACGATCAAATCGGAGAAAATGGAGGGCTGGTACCTTTACAGCCTTTATTTTTTTGCAAATCAAAACAGATCTTTTTTCATCCACCGTGTCCGGCCTGTGGGCTGCCTCTTCAACAATGCTATGATGACGACATCTTGACAAGTTTGGGGTTTCAGCGATATTCTGCCTCACTTAAGCGCTATCTGTTTTGTCCGTCGTGTTTTGGTTCAACAGGCAAGTCCGATTTTTACGTTTTTTCACTGGAAAGTTCTGACCATTTCGCACCTAAAGACAGATTGGTCGCACTTAAAGACAGATGGAATTTAATCAAAGAATTCGGTCGTCTCACAGAAGTGAAAAACAGCTTGAACCAATTTCCCTGTATCAATTGCTCCAGCCACCAGGAATGCTATGGACCTGATGGTCTCGTCGTTTCAAGAATCATTCCAATTTCTTTTTATCCTTTTTACATGTTAATTTTTGAAGCCGCGTCAATTAACGCTCTTGATTTTTTGTCTCTAATTTCAGGCGCCTCATTTGATGATCTTGAAAACCGGCTTAGTGAAAAACAACAGTTTGGCAGAATGAATTGTTTGAAGTCTTTAAAACAAAACAGTTTGTCAACAACTCCTTTTTTCTTTGATAAAAACGAAAAATATTTTCTGGAAGTATTGTATTTAAAGCTTTCTTTTCTATGTGAGCTTGTTCAGACTGTTTTTTCCAGGTCTGATGATTCATGGCCTGGTTTATCTATTGATAGAATCTGGATTAATCTTACAGGCTCAAATAGCCTGTTGCCGTTTTTCTGGAACTTTAAGCTGAAGTTTATAAACATAGAGGGAAATGCCGTCAACCCACCATTTCTTCCGAAATTATTCCCATATGACGGCCTCCATTTGCTGGGGATTATTTGGTTTTACACGCTTCTCGTCAACAAAAAACAAGGTGTTTCAGAGATATATGCAGCTCTTGGAGAAAAAATTAACAAAACAGTCTCAAATGATGATGATAGCCCGGAAAACGTTCTAAAAAACAGCATTGATGGCGTTTTTTCTCCTGCAAATATTTTCTGGATTCCTGATGGAAAGAGTGTTAGTCAGGACTGGGTAAGGCTTTGGGAAGAATCTATCGGTTTGGGCTGGTCTTTATTGAAGATTGGGTTGAGAACCGGCTTGATGAAAGATTCTAAATGGTCGAAGGACAAATTTCAGCAAAAGTTGGAGAACCTCAGAAAAAAGGTCAAAGACAAATTGTTTTCTCAAGATCTCAATTTTGTACAAGCAGAGCCTGCGTCAGAAAATAAGGCTATTTATGAGATCCTCGCCAGGATCATGGGGAAATGGAGTATTGGCATAGATATAGATGCACAGGAAGATGAATTAGAAAAAACGGTTGTTATCTCAACAGCAGACATGGAGAAGTTTGATAATAAAAATCTTGTCTTACAAGATGAGTATGAAATAGAAGAAACAATGATTCTTTCGCCTGCTGACTTTATAAAAGAAAAACCACTCTCAACAAAAAAAGCAGGCCAACCCGAAAAAAAGGATTTTATATCCGAAACGGTTATCCTTTATCCGGATCAGGAACGTAGCGAAAAGAGATAGGAGAATGAACAACCAGATATTAATAGAACAAATAACAAATGAACTCAGAAAAATTTATAAGTCAGATTGCTTGCGGGCTGAAACTTTAATAGAAACATATCTTGAAACAAGACTAAAAGAGTTTTCAGATAGCGAAAAATTAACGTTGCTTGAAAAACTTACGGCTGAATTTAACGCTGAATCTAATATAGAGGTTTCAAGTAAATACAGCGAGTTGAACATAGATAAAGAGACTCTTCCAAAGCTTTTTTCATTATTATTAGGAAAAAAGGTTTCTCCGGCCGATCTTTCTTCCACAGAACTTTTGCAAAAATTGGCTGACTCCTTAAATACTATCTTTGATGCCCTTAATCAAGTGGTGGGTGTGATTAATACAACCTTTCTTGGCGAAAGCACCGGGGATGAAACGATCAGGCAGGTCATAGGTTTTCATCTAAAAGGTGGAGAAAGTCATACCCGGTCACTTGAGAGCTATCTTGGGCAGATCGAAAAAGCCTTTCTGGTCGCACATCAAGCATTTAAAGAGGCTGCTCACGCCGAGATGAGCGAACTCCTGCACGAATTGGCCCCTGATCAGATCAAAGCTGCCGATAGTGGAGGTTTCAGGTTCGGTCCGTTCCAAAAAGCAGAATTGTTTGAAATATATGAAAAAAAGTTTTATAAATGCAAAAAATGGTTTGACTCAGGACGTTTTATGGAAAAATTCTTAAGAGAATTTGAAAAAAATTCTCAAAAATTGTTCGAGCCATAAAGAACGTGGACGAAATGATTTTCACGTTCCCAAGGAGGTAATAAGGTGAAAAAATATATTAAAATACTGATTCTGTGGTTGCTTGCTTTTGGAGTCTGTTCATGTGCGTCCATGCCTCTTGCTCCTCCGGAGTGGGTATACGAAAAAGAGGCTATCAGACTTCATTTAAAAGCCGATTTTCAATTAAATCTCCACGCGGGGACACCTCACACACTACTTATGTGTGTTTATCAACTCAGAAATCCGAACACTTTCAATCAGCTTGCCAGCGATAATAACGGGATTTATAAACTTTTGGAATGCGGCCTTTTTGACGATAGTGTGGTTGGGTCGGAAAGATTAATCATTCATCCGGGGCAAGATCTGACTTTTACTTTGAACCGTGCCGAAGGTGCAAGATACGTAGCCATTGTGGCTGGTTACTATTTGCTTCATAAAGAAAGGATTGTACGGTTGTTTGATATTCCGGTGATTGTAGAAAGAAAGGGGTGGAATAAGCTGACTAAAATTTTAAGACCAGGCCCCTTGAATATAGAACTTAGGTTGGGTCAGCAACAGATTAAGGAAAGATAAGCAATATGGAAAAACCTCTTTTTTGGCATCAGGGTCTATTTTTACAACCACAACATTTTCAACAGGAAGACCTTTATTTTCAGTCTTTGTTGACACCTTTTCATAAATTTCTTCAGCCCCACCTGTGGGGTGTCGGGAATTTTGAGATCCAAAAAACCGCTTTGGGCAATCTCTCTTTTAATCTCCTGAAAGGTGAATTTTTGTTTCCGGACATGACCTATCTGATTTTCCCGGGCAATTCTCTTGTTGAGGCTCGTTCTTTTGATGAAGCCTGGGTGGATGGCGATAAACCTTTTACCGTTTTTCTCGGCCTGAAAAAATGGAACAATGCCGGAGAGAATGTTACAGTTCTTTCCAAATTAGAAAACTTTTCAGAAGTGACCACCAGATTTGTGACAACGACTAACCCTGAAGAGGTTTCCGACCTGCATCAAACCGGCCCATCAGCTCAGATTAAGAGGCTTTGCCATGTTCTGAAAATATTTTGGGAAACGGAAAAGGACCAGGCCGGAGACTATATACTTATTCCTCTTGCTCAATTAGAAAGATCAGGCGAAGAGATAACGCTTTCCGAACAGTTTGTTCCTCCCTCACTTACCATTTCCGGTTCAGATCCTCTCGTAAAGATTGTCAGGGAAATCAGAGACCAGATCGCATCTCGCGGTCACCAGCTTGGATGGTATAAACGCGAACGGGGGATTCATGCGGTCCAAGTCGGGACAAGAGATATGGTTTATCGCTTAGCTTTAAGGTCCCTTAACCGCTACATTCCTTCCCTTTTTCATTTGACTGAATCGCAACAAGTTCATCCCTGGACGGTGTATGCCCTCT